>NZ_JBLZFZ010000064.1:0-39806 GCF_050753385.1 Pantanalinema rosaneae CENA516 | reverse complement strand
AGATGTGTATAAGAGACAGAGATAGGGGAGATAGGGGAGGTGGGGCAGATGTGATGAAGATCACGTGATGACCTGAAGTAGATCGCAGTGAATCCGGGTGATTGACAATATCCTAAGAACTGTGAAGAAGTATGTGTTTATCAGTCTCAACAGTCACTCGCGGTTCGGTGGTCATGCGTGATTCTTCCTCTCTTCTGGTTGCTCAAGTCTCTGATATTCACCTGTTTGCCGATGCCAGCAAGCGGTTATTAGGATTACCCACGCTGGAGTCGTTTCAGGCGATCGTCACTCAACTGCAAGCCCTGAATCCCCAACCAGATTTGTTACTACTCACGGGGGATTTATCTCAGGATGGCAGGGCGGATGCTTACGAGTTACTCCAGGATTTGCTGTGTCCATTGGGCATTCCGACCTACTGGTTGCCGGGAAATCATGACAAAGCCGATGTGATGGCAGAGGTGCTAGTTCGATCGCCGTTTTCACCCCAAAAATCGTTTCAGGCGGGGGGGTGGCACTTTTTATTGCTCAACTCGGGTGTACCGGGCTGTGTGCATGGTTATCTAACGGCGGCTAGCCTCAACTGGTTAGAGGTGGAATTGTCTCAAATTGGTCAATTGCCAACGATCGTGGCATTACATCATCCCCCGTTTCTGGTGGGGTCGGAATGGTTAGATACCAGCACCCTACAGAACGCCGAGGCGTTGTTTGCCATCCTCGATCGCTATCCTCAGGTGAAGCTGGTGTTGTTTGGGCATGTGCATCAGGAATATGCCTGCCAGCGTCGGCAAGTGGATTATCTCGGGTCGCCATCAACCTGTATTCAGTTTGAACCGGGAAGTGAGCAGTTTGCCTTGGATCAGCAAGCCCCTGGCTTTCGGTTACTGCGGCTGTATCCAGATGGGACGTACTTTACGCAAGTTGAGCGATCGACCTATTGCTATCAACCGGATTTCGCGGCAACTGGCTATTAGGCAGATTGGCTCAAATTAATACAGGCAACTTGGCAGTGGCAACGGCGGCCCGATCGCCGATATAGATACCCAAAGCTTCCGCCGTTTGTACCAGATAGCTATTGGGATCTACAGAACGTGGGCTTTGAGATAGCACTTCCGCCATTGGCACTGGCACAACCCGCGATCCTTGCCACGTCACCATTTGATCGGTCTTGCCTTCTGCGACCAGATCCACCGCCGTCTTGCCAAATGCTGCCGCCATTAAGCGATCGAGGGCTAAGGGCATACCGCCCCGTTGGATATGTCCCAACACCGATACCCGCACATCTAGATGGGGATCGGCTTCTAAAATGTGATCCGCAATGTATTGTCCCATGCCATGCCGGGGGGGTTGGGCGATCGGAGTGCCATCGGGATTAAACCCCATGCCAACGGGTTCAATGCCTTCCGCCACCAGCACGATCGCCGATTTGCGATGCCAGCGTTCTCTCAGTTCTCGTAAATGTTGGCAAACTCCAGTAATCGAGTAGGGAATTTCGGGAATCAGAATCACATCTGCACCTCCGGCAATCCCGGCATGGAGGGCAAGATGTCCGGCTTTCCGTCCCATTACTTCCACGACCATCACCCGATCGTGACTCGCCGCCGTGAAACTGAGCCGATTTAAAGCATCAATAATCGTATTAACCGCCGTATCAAAGCCGATCGCCCGTTCCGTTACCGCCACGTCATTGTCGATCGTTTTGGGGATGCCGATCAGTTCCCAACCACCGCGCAATGCCAGGGTATGCAAAATCGCTAAACTGCCATCGCCCCCGATCGCGATCAGGGCATCTAATCCCAGCGTTTTGTATCCTGCCAAAATGTCATCCGCACTGGTGAGGGTGTCTCCCTTGTTAATCGTGCCCAGGATCGTGCCGCCCATATAAAGTAGTGGATCGATACCACACAGATCCAGGCTGTGCATAGTTAACGGAATTGCCTTGCCCTCCTGCAATCCTTGAGTCGCATAGGGAATCCCCACCACTTCCCAGCCATAGGTCAACGTCGCATGACTAACCACTGTGCGGATGACGGGGTTCAGACCCGGACAATCGCCACCACTGGTCAGAATCCCAATTCGCTTTTTCGTGTTCATAGCAATTACCCCTATTTCGCTTGCTCTCTAGCACTGAGGTAAACCGAAACCTATGGTTTTGCAGCAGGCAGGTGGACTGGGGCTGACCTGCGATCGCATCCCGTCAACCTTACTGGCAAGAACGCTCTAACCACTCAGAAAGTCCCAGGAGCAGGAGTTGTCTTCACTTTCAGGTTAGGGAAGAAATTTGAGGAACTTGTGAGGATGCCATCTCAGGGATTCACCGCTTGCCTTGACCAGCCGCCGGTCGCCTCCCGGTGATACAACCAGCGATTTTGGGGATTTCCTCGTAATTCCAGGTGATCGACGCGATCGGGGTCAAGCAGTAATAAGCAGAAGGTTGGCAGGGGAGTCGTCGGATCCGGGGTAGACTCCGCCCATTCCCTGTCATCGTTGCTTGGCTGACCCGGATCTGCCCAGGTAAATTGGGTGCGGGCTGGATCAGACAATGTTTGCCACAGATGTTGTCGTGCGGCTAACAGATCCCTATCAGGGTAATCGGCAGCGACTAAGGTTAACTGCCCTGCCAAACGAAACTGTTCCCGAGTGGTTGGAAAGTACCAACATGCCTCCGCCACCGGAGCCTGCCCAATTTGCTCGATCTTCCCACTCCGGGCATCGGTGACAAATTGCAACTGGTTCGTTTCCGCCCAAAATCCCCGGAACACCACAGTTCGATTCGCAGGATACCCATCCGATCGCACCGTTGCCAGTTGTAAATAGCGACTATACACCAGCGATCGATTCCGATGGAGCGCCCGAGCCAACGGCGATCGCCAAGCAGCAAGATCCATACCTTAAATCAGCCCAACCATTCTCTCTACTTCTCTCTCCCCCACCTTCCGCATCTTCCCCATCTTTCCCACCTTCCTGATCTCCCCGATCCCAAGATCCCTACTACTCCATCCAGGGCGGCACCAAATACCGGGCATCCCGCAGGCTGGCATCTAAGTCCGCATAGTTGGGTTCGTAGCGTTCCACCAGTGCCCAAAACTCAGAGGAATGATTCAGGTGGATCGTGTGGCAGAGTTCATGCAGCAGCACATAGCGAACTAAGGTATCGGGCAGGAACAGGAGTTTGCAGTTGAGGCTGATCGTCTTCCGAGCCGAACAACTGCCCCACAGGGTTTTCTGTTGCCGGATGGTTGCCTGTTTATAAGGGAGTTGACATTCCTGGCTAAGATGCCGTAACCAGGGCAGCAAATGCAGCCGAGCTTTATGTACCACCCATTGCCGCAACGCGATCTTACAGATCTCGGCATCCTGGGTACTACCTTGCAGGCGCAGGCGGAATCGGGACTGCTCGATCGCCCGAATCCCAGCCTGTTGGTTGGGACGATAGTCAATCTGCCAGTCTTCAGTGATCGCCGCGAGGATCACGCGATCGGGGTATTCTTCGGACGCATCGACACCGACCAATGCCCGTTGGGTTTCCATCCGTCGAGTGACGCGATCGATCCAGAGGCGTTTTTTCTGCAAAATTTCCGGAATGTTCTTGGGATTGAATCCCTTGGGAACGATAACTTCTAGCTCACCCGTAATCGATATCTTCAGGGAGACGTGCTTGGCTCGATGGCTTTCTCGGACGGTGTAGTTTAACGACATCTCACATCTGCTAGCGTCGCCAATCCTTTATTAACGCACTAAAGGGAGCGCCTGTCATCCTCAAATTGAGGCGACTTTAGCCACTATTTTATCAGGGGCGATCGTCCCGAATGGGGCAAAAGCCTTTAGACTTTAAGGAGGAATTTTTGTTGGAATTCAGTTACCGTTAGAGAAAGCCTGTCATAGCCCTGGATGATGGTGATTTCGGGTTAATGGTTCTTCCTTCATTGACCGGAGCACTGTTCAAGATAATGAGTGGTTTTGATGCAGGATGGGGTGGTGATATGGTGTCTCAGCTTTCAGTGCAGAATATAACGTTGCGTCCAGCGATCGCGGCAGATGTGGATTGGGCGGCTCCGCTGATGTTTGCGGCAGGACCAGCCTTGTTTAGCTATGTGTTTGCTTCCCCCCCTGATCAATCCCAAAAAATTCTTCAGCAAGCCTTTGTCTGTCGCCGCCATTCCTTCAGCTACGAGTTTACCCAGGTGGTAGAGGTGGGGCAGCAACCCGCCGGGATGATGTTGAGCTATTCCGGCGATCGGAAGCGGCAGGCAGATGAGAAAGTGCAGTCGGTGATGGCAAGATTTCTCCCCCTGCGGAAGTTGCCCAAAATTCTGGTGAATGTTGCCGATTTAACTCGGATTAAGCAGGATGTGTTGCCGGAAGATTACTACATCTTCAGCCTGAGTGTATTACCTGAGTTTCAGAATCAGGGCGTGGGGACTTATTTGCTCCATCAGGCAGAACGCCAGGCCCAAGCCAATGGTTGCCGCGCAGTTTGTCTGGATGTGGCATTCACCAACGCTCGCGCCAGAGCCTTATTTGAACGCCACGACTATCGAGTCACCTGTAGCAAATCCACCGATCGCTTCGAGCAAATGACCCGCGCGGGTGGCTTACATCGTATGGTCAAACTAATTTAGGTAGATTTACGATCAGGCTAATAGAAATAATGAAATAAAGGTTAAGCACCACTGTATTCTGGGCATTCTTGAGTAGAAGAGGCATTTCTCAACAATTTGGAAATGTCCCTGGCAACCGTACTCAAGAGCCACCCGGGAGGCAACGATCGTGCAGGATACCGAGCATGTAGATCAGGTAGTGGTTAGATACTCAGGAGAAATTCAGGTTAGTCCAGGGCATAATCCAAAGTCTCTCTATCAACACCAAATTCAAGCTATTCAGGCTTTAGATAGTAAAACCAGTGCGGGTTGTCGAGGATTACTAGTTCTTCCAACGGGCGGAGGTAAGACTCTGACGGCGGTTAATTGGTTACTAAGAAATTTCGTTGCCAAGCATATAAAAGTTTTATGGATTGCCCATCGTCATGAGTTGCTAGATCAGGCGTTTTGGACGATTAAAGATAATGCATATTCGGCATTATTAGGTCATAGGGAAAATTTTCGTTACCGGATTATTTCGGGTCATCCTAAGCACGATCGCCCTGTTAATATTAGAGCCAACGACGACGTTATTATTGCTAGCAAAGATAGTTTAAATAGTGGTCTTGATTATCTAGATCAATGGCTAAAAGGTTCTAACGAAATTCTTTTAGTAATTGATGAAGCCCATCATGCAACAGCAAAAACATATCGAAAATTAGTTGCTGCTTTAGAAGCAAAGTTAGATACGAAACGGAAAAATAACCTCAAGATATTAGGCTTAACTGCAACTCCCTTCCGCACAAATGACCAAGAAAAAGGGCTGCTGAAGCAAGTTTTCCCTAGCGATATCTTATTTAAGGAAGATTTGAGGAACTTAATTGTCAAAGGGACTCTAGCTGAGCCAGTTTTTGAAGAATTGTCTACTAACATCACTTTGTCTAGTCATTTAACAGCAGCAGATATTAAGAAAATCGAAACTTTTGATAGTTTGCCTGAATCTGTTGCTAAGGAAATTGCTGAGAATAGCCAACGCAACCATCTTATTGTAAATCACTATATCAACAACCGAGAGAAGTACAAACAACTATTAGTCTTTGCTGTTAATATCACTCAAGCGATTGCTCTAAATGCTTTATTCAAACAATATCAAAACAAGGGTGTTAAGTCCGAGATCATAGTTTCAAATTTGGTGGATATAGCAACAGGAGCCTCTATTTCTAAAGAAGAAAACTCCAAACGGATTGAACAGTTCAGGCAAGGTGAAATTAATGTTTTGATCAATGTAAATATTTTAACAGAAGGAACTGACCTACCTAACGTTCAGACTGTCTTTTTAACTCGCCCAACTACCTCTGTCACGTTAATGACTCAAATGATTGGTCGAGCTTTACGCGGTCAAAAGTCTGGAGGAACAGAAAAAGCTTATATTGTTAGTTTTATCGATGACTGGGAGAACAAAGTTAATTGGGTAAACCCAGAGATTCTAGTTGATGGATCTGTTCCAGGGTCTTCTCCAGGAGACCCTAATAAAAAGATTGCCCGTCTCATCTCTATAGAAAAAATCGAAGAATTTGCTCGCATTATCAACGGTGGCCTGGATATCGGTAATGCAACTTTTATCTCTAGAATTCCAGTTGGAATTTACCATTTTTCAATTCTTAAAAACCCGGATAAGCTAGGAGATAGCATCGACAAGAACTATGAGGTTTTGGTTTATAACGATTCCGAACAAGCCTATGATAGTTTTATTAATGATTTAGAAGATCTCTTTGACGAATTCAGCATAGATGAAGAATACTTAACACAGGAAGAAATAGATGAGTTGGTTGATTATGTTGAGAAAAACTACTTTCCGAATCATAGTACGCTCATAGGCTATCGTTCGGATGATATTGAAAATGTCCTGCAATTTTATGCTCAAAATTTAGTAAAACCCAATTTTATAAGTTTTGATCAGCGCCATAAGTGTGATCTGGAAAAGGTTGCAAGATACATTTCTGAGAAGGACTTAAGTAGAAAGGCTCAAACAGAGTATGAAGACTCGTTATGGAATGATGATAGTCAGTTTTGGCAAGTTTTGTTTGGGTATAACAAACGGTATTTTCAAGGGATGCTTGATAAAGAGATCCGGAAAATTACTTCAACTTCTGAACCATCAATAGAAACCCCAATGCCTGTTGTAATTTATGATCCAATACCGATTACCCATCTAACTTTAGCTGAGATCAAAGAGATAAATCTGGCTCATTATAGACAATTGCGGAATAGTGTCTATGCAAAACATACCGATGAAAATGGTTTTATCACCTGTGCGAAAACCGGGTACAAGAGCAGACGAAGGATTGACTTTCAAATTGACCATATTAAACCTATGTGGAAAGGTGGTCTTTCTACATTAAACAATTTGCAAATTCTTTCACGACCAGCCCATGTAGAAAAAACTCGCCAGGATAGATTGCTGGGAGTCGTTGATGGTTCAATAAGCCAGTTTAGAATAGGACAAAAAGTAATTGTTGATTCACCTAAGCATCCTTATCATGGTTGCATAGGTCTAGTATGTGAGCAACCAAGGAAACAATCAGCTTCCGGTCAAGTATTTATTGAAGTCATTTTTGATTCTCAAATTTCTAAAAAAACGCAAGAACTTCCATTAAGAGGTACTTATGTCTTTAAAGAGGAGAGTTTGAAACCTAGTCGCTCTAGCGTGATCCCATAAAAATGGAATTAATTATGTGAAGAAAGTGAATAGGTAAAGACTTTTGGGTGCGAGATAGAGAACAGTTCATGTCAAGTGAACCCTTTTTGTCCTGCCTCGGTCTTATAGTTAGAACTAACTTAGTGAACGAGGATGCCGGATCCGGTGGGCGTGGTGCCAAACGTGTCAACCGATGAGCCATTAAATCTGGATGATGATCTGCTGGTGCAGCGTTGCCTCCAGGGCGATCGCCAAAGCTTTCGTCTGCTTTACCGTCGCCATCAGCATCGGGTGAGAGCCATCCTGTACCAACTCTGTGATCCGACAGTTTTAGATGATCTGGTGCAAGAAGTGTTTCTGAGAGCCTGGAAGGGATTGCCTAAATTCCGCCGATCGGCAAAATTTTCCACTTGGCTATACCGGATTGCCTGGAATCTTGCCTCCGATCAACGGCAGGCGGCGGCACGCGGACGATCGCACCTACAAACCTTGAGCAAACAAGCCCCGACCTATCAGGATGCCCCGGATGTGATGCAGTTGCATTATCAAGACCTGGTACAACGGGGACTGGCGCAACTGAGTGCCGAGCATCGCTTGATTTTGATCCTGCATGATCTGGAAGACCTACCGCAAAAAGAAGTGGCGGAAATTCTGAAGATTCCAGTCGGTACCGTCAAGTCACGGTTGTTTCATGCCCGTGCCGCCATGCGAGAGTATTTGCAGCAACAAGGAGTTCAGTTATGAAGCCAGCCCCCGATGATGATCCCCGATTAGTAGAATTTCTTCGCCAGCATCGTCCCCCCGTACCACCCGCCGCCTCGGAACTAGAGGAGCAGTTGATGGCAACGATCGCCACTACTCCTCAGTCCACCGAGCCACCCGGACTCCGGCTGCTGTCTCAGCGATCGTCCCTCTGGTTAATTCCCCCAGTGATTGCCGCCGGAATTGTCGGTACAGTCATCAGTTTGCGCCTGTTGTCCCCCTCACCCAGTCCTGAGTTTGCCAACCTAGAAACCTTTGTGGACGATAGTTACACCCCGGTCAGTGGGCGATCGATCGACGACGATCCATTTTGGCTAGAAACCACAGCCGGGAATGATTAACCATCCCGATCTGAAGTAACGTGACGACCTCCTCACCTTCCCCATCCCCTCTATCTTTCCCACTGTCCTATGTCTCCCCGCCTCTCCCTCTTCATCACCGCGTTAATTCTGGCATTGGGAGCCACCGTCACCTTTGCCACTGCCCCATCGTTGTCACCCCAACCGATCGCCCAACGCCCAACGGGATCCGAGAGCGATCGGGGGTGGCTCCGGCAGCTAAACTTGACCCCCGACCAATTGAAGCAAATTCGGGCAATTCGCAGTCGCTACAAAGAACCACTAGAGGACAAGCGGCAAGCACTACGGCAGGCACGCCAGGAGTTACAAACGCTGATGAGTGGTAACGCCTCGACGGCAGAGATTCAGCAGAAATTTGACCAAATCCAGCCACTCAGACAGGAACTGATGCGGATGCAATTCAACAGCCTGCTGGAAATTCGTCAGGTGTTGACGGTAGAACAACGGCAGAAATTTGGTGATATTCAACAGCGCCGACATGGTAACGTCAGAAATCGGTTACGGGAACGGTTTGATCAGGAGATGTAATTGCAGCATCACTATCTTTATTTGCATGGCTTTGCCTCCAGTCCTGAATCGATGAAAGCGCGGGATCTTGCCAGTCGATTTGCTCAATTGGGCATTGATCTCGATCGCCTGGATCTGAACCAGGATGACTTTACCCACCTCACCCTGACTCGACAACTCCAGCAAGTCGCCGCCGCGCTCCCCCCTGACTCAACCACTCCAGTCACCGTAATTGGCTCCAGTTTTGGCGGATTGACGGCAGCCTGGGCAGGAGAACGCCATCCCCAGATTGACCGCCTGATCCTGATGGCTCCAGCCTTCGGATTCCTATCGCACTGGCTACCCCGTTTAGGCGCGACCCAAGTGCAACAATGGCAAACTGACGGCTACCTGCCGGTCTATCACTACAGTGCCGAACAGATGCTACCGCTACATTATCAGTTTGTGGAAGATGCCATACAGTACGAAGACGCAAGCATCCAGCGTCCAATCCCGACCTTAATTTTGCATGGTCAACAGGATGATGTGATCCCGATCGCCGCGAGTGCCGACTTTGCTCGATCGCGCCCCTGGGTCACATTGATTGAACTGGATAGCGATCACGCCCTCACCAACGTCAGCGATCGCATCTGGCAAGAGATCAAACACTTCTGCAATCTTTGACTCCTCCCTATCTCCCCACACCCCACAAATCACACCCGAAACACCGGCAGCGTGAAATGGAAACAACTGCCCTGGTGCAAGATGGAATCCACCCAAATTTGACCATAGTGGGCACGGATAATTTGCTGACAGAGCGATAACCCAATGCCATAGCCATCCTTAGCTTCATCGCGCTGGAGCCGAAACCGTTCTTCAAAAATTTGCTCCCGGTTCTCGTCGGGAATGCCCGGCCCATTATCACAAATTGTCACCTGCACTTTTTGGGTAGTGCGATGCAGAATGGAAACCTCGATCGTTCCCCCTACAGGCGTGTATTTGATCGCATTATCCAACAGATTAATAAACACCTGACGTACCCGTTCCCCATCCGCCAGCACCAGGGGGAGGTCGGTGGGAATATCTTTTTTCAAGTGTTGAGATTTTGTCTCTAGTTGTTCGCGCAGATAATCCAACACATCTAAACACAATGCCCCCAGGTTCAGCTTTTGGGGTTGAATCCGTAATTCGGAATTTGCCCCTTTAGCCGCCTGAAGAATATCGGTGATCATGTGATCGATCGCTCGGGTTTGCGTCCGGGCATGTTTGAGCAGTTGGGCAGTCAGAGCAGGCGTGAGCCGGGAAGCAGAACCATCCTTGGCGCTATAGCCCATTTCTAAGGTTTCTAAGGCTAAGGATGCTGCCGTTAAGGGATTGCGTAGATCATGCGCCAGCATCGATAGAATTTGATCCTTAAAGCGTAATTGATGTTCCAGTTCTTCCTTTTCCCGCTTCAACTGAAACACCTGATCGGCTAACTGAATCAACTCCGCCGATCGCGCGATCGACCCCACCGCCCGTTGCATCGCCGTTGCCTGGGAGGGATGCGGCTGATTGGTGATGCTGCCAGGGGCATTGAGATTGGCAGTTACCGATAGACTGACCTCAGGAGCAGGGCGAACAGGTTGGCTGGCTTCCTCCAGCGAGGGACTAACCAATGCATTAGCCTCTGCCTGGGCGATCAGTTGCTCCGACCGTTGCATTTTGTCTAAATAATCTTCGACCGATCGCTGCCAATAGGGCCACCAATGCTCCAGTTGGGCAACGAGATTCATCCCTGCCAGGGTTTGGCGGGGTTCTGGATGAATCTTAATCAGGGCGGGAGTGGCAATCAAGCGAAAATGTTCTGCCAGGTATGGTTGTTCTCCTACATCTATCACTTGCAGATCAAAGTCATATTCCACCCTCAGCCGTTTAAGTGAACTATGAACCTGACGGATCTGTTCTCTAGAGCTAGGGCGCTTATCCACAAACAGCAAAAGCTGTAAGGGAACTTCGGCGTTGGTGGGTGTTTCCGGAGATACCTGCATGCAGAACTTCAACGCGTCGTAACCAGTTGTACTTTAAACCAATGTCAATTCAATGTCTCGATCGAACTAAAGTGACACCCCAACCCCATCTTTACATCTATAACCTACTCTGTTTTGGCAACCTGCGTTAGAGGAATCCTACGCGTTTCTATCCCAATCCCTTTAAGCGAAATAATAATAACTGCGTGATCTGGAGAGCATTGAAATTATTATCACTGACCAGGATGAGACTTTGGCTACCATCCGGCAACCGGGGGCCTAACGTCATACCCTCCAGATTGTCGAGCCGAATGCCGAGTTGATTCAGATCCAACAGCAACTTTTTCTGGACTGGCTCAATATTACTACTACCTTTGAAGCTGTCAATTCGAGACGTATCGGTCGCACTCCCCATAGCGATCTGAAAGAGTTTGACCTGAAAGCCTTGAGTGCCGAACGATCGTTCCAGACTGAGAAAATGTCCCCCCTGGTCGATCGCCAACAGTTCGGTTAACCCATGGAACTTTGCCCCTTCAGGGACTGCTGCCATCGGGTAAAGATGTTCGGAAATCAATAAGGAGCGATCGGCTTCCACAATATAATGCAGCACTCGATTCCGGCTGGCTCCCTGCTGGGGATGGTCGGCATCGGCATCCTGAACTAAGGCAGATTCGGTAGCAGTAAACAGGCGAAACGGTTCGATCGCTGTGCCACCTGGACTCAAGGTTAAGGACTCAAACCCCAAATTATCCCCAACTCCCTGGGTTTGCTGCTCGGCTTCAAACGCAGGAATATACCGTTGAGGAACGATTAAACTACGTTTCCACTGTCCGGTTTTCAGATCAAATTCCCGTACAAAGGGGGGAATCTCCTGCGATGCTACACCCTCACTGGAAATGAACACAGTCCCTAACGGAGAGAGGGCGATGCCTTCTGGATCGATCGTGCCTTGGGTGTAAGGTTGTCCAGTTTCATCTGTAATGGTGGTGACGGCTTCAATAGTTGCCTGTTTAATCTTGGGAGCACTGATGTCCGTAGAATCCAACGCCAGGTTCAAGGTATAAAAGCGGGCAGGGGCAAATTCGCTGCGATCGTCAGATAGAGCATATAAACGATTGCGAGCGCGATCGTAGGTGATTGCCGATAAGCCACCCACGGTGGTGCCCTGAAATTCCTGAGTTTGGATCGGATAGGCATCGAGCCATTCCAGGGATAGGGGCAAAAATACCCGCTGCTCAGCACTGACCTGAGGCAGATCACAACCAGTCAACAGAGTCGTTAGGGCAATCAGGCAGGCGAGTAGCCAGGAATGAAGCTTGAATGTACCGCTTAACACAGTGAGTCCTTATGTCTATGCACTTGCCAACCCGATTATCAACGATCGTTGCCATTCTTAGCCTGCACCTGACTGGTCATCTGACTATTTCACTGCCAGTCCGGGCTACGGAGCGGGAGCATCGAGGGGTGAAGTTACTCGTTGTTCAATCCCCTATAGCTCCATCTATGACTCCTGAAGCAGCGATTGTTCGCCTATTTACCCATACCTCAATTGAGCCAGACTGGTTTGCTCCAACGTTTCTCAGTCAGGTTCCGATTTCTCAGGTGCAATTAATCCTGACCAATTTGACCACTCAACTGGGTCGCTTTCAGCAGGTTGTCCCCGATGCTCAAAATTTCGTAGTTGTCATGGAAAAGGGCAAAATTCCTACTCAAATTACCCTGAATCAGAGTGGACAAATTATTGGACTATTGTTTCAACCACCCCGCCTCAAGGTCGATCGCTTGGAGGAGGTTGTGCGTCAGTTCCAACAACTGCCTGGACAGGTCAGCCTATTGGTGCTAGAAGCAAACACCCGCACTGAACTGGCTACCGTAAATCCAGACTTACCTCTAGCGGTGGGATCAACCTTTAAGTTAGCGGTTTTGCAAGCGTTACAGACCCAGGTAGAAACGGGACAACAATCCTGGCGATCGGTGGTAGAACTACGACCGGAATGGAAAAGTTTGCCTTCGGGCTTGCTGCAAAACTGGGCAGATGGTTCTTTACTAACGATCCAATCTTTGGCAGCATTGATGATTTCAATCAGCGATAATACGGCGACGGATGCCTTAATTGATCTGGTGGGACGGGAAGCGATCGAAGCTGTTGCACCCGAACGTAATCGCCCCTTTTTGACTACCCGCGAAGCCTTTCTGCTGAAAAGTCCCCGGTATGAGACGTTATACCAACGGTATCGAGCAGGCAATCTTGCCCAACGCCGATCGCTGCTAACCGAATTGGCAACTTTGCCCTTACCTCCAATCAGTGAGTTTACTGCTGATCCCAGCGCAGTCGATATAGAGTGGTTTTTCACTGCGCGGGAACTTTGCCATCTGATGCAACGAGTGCAGAATTTACCCCTAATGAGTATTAATCCTGGTGTGGCTAGCGCTGAAGCATGGCAACGAGTGGCATTTAAAGGGGGATCGGAACCGGGTGTGTTAAACCTAACCACCTGGGTAGAAGCTAAAACTGGCAAGCAATATTGTATTTCGGCAACCTGGAATCATTTAGATGATCTGGATGATTATCAATTTAGAGGAATTTACAGCACTTTACTGCAACTGATAAAAGCGAAGACGGAATGATTTCGTCTAAGATAGGAGATAATTCATCGCTCAGTGTTGCTGACAACAAAGGAGTTCGATCGTGGTTCAATCCGCTACTGATGTGGCTCAACTCAATGCTCCACCAGAATGGAACCTGTCTGACCTGTATGCCAGTTTTGAAGATCCCAAACTTCAGCACGATTTAGACCAGCTTCAGCAAACAGCCACTCAGTTTCGCGACCAGTATCGCGGTCAGGTCAGTGATTTAACGCCTGAGCAGATTGCTAATTGTCTCAAGCAGTTAGAAGCCTTTGCCGAAACCTCTGGTTTTTTGTATGCCTATCCATCCCTGATTTTTGCGGCTGATACCCGAAATACGGCGGCGAAACAAATGCAGGATAAGGTGTTGGAAATTCTGACGGGTATTGAAAATCAACTGCTATTTTTTGATTTAGAACTCAAAAATTTGGATGAAGCGAAGTTAGCAACTTTGCAAGCAGCTCCGGCGCTACAACCCTATCAGCATTATCTGTATAACGTAGCTAAATTCCGTCCCTATACCCTGGCAGAGGCAGTAGAACAAACTCGGAATCAAGATAGTCTGACTGGACGGCAGGCATTTATTAATCTGCGATCGGTGCATTTGGGCGAACAGGATTATCCACCAGTCACCACACCCGATGGTAAAACTGCCAGTACGGAAGCGGAATTAGGAGCGTTACTCTTTCATCCTGATCCAGAGGTGCGGTTGAATTCCTATCAATCGATTCGCCAGGTGATGCGGCAGCATAACTCGCTGTATGCCTACATTCTGAACACAGTAACTCAGGATCATAAGATAGAAAATCAGATGCGAGGATATTCCTCAACACTGCATAAACAACTGTTGGCAGATGAAGTGTCAGAACCAGTATTTCGAGCGATAATGGAGGGTACGCGCGATCGCTTCGATTTGTGGCAACGCTATTACCAACTGAAAGGGCAAGCGTTAGGACAAAAGATTCGCACCTGTGATGTTTATGCCCCCTGGGCACAGGAACCCGTTGATCCCTTACCGTATCAGGCAGGCGTAGAAACGTTGTTAGCCGCCTTGGAGCAATTTGACCTGAACTATGCGCGGCGGGCGGAGGAGTTTTTCCTGAAAAATTGGGTCGATGCAAAGGTGCGTCCGGGTAAGCGCGGGGGAGCCTTCTGCTGGTATGCCCACGGCAAGCATAGTTACTTGTTACTCTCCTACACCGATGACTACAACTCCTTGTTTACGTTGGCGCATGAGATGGGGCATGGTTTACATTTTGCCTGGATTGGCGATCGGCAAACCTATTTCAACAGCAATCCGCCGATGGTGTTGGCAGAAATTGCTTCGACCTTTAATGAGTTGTTATTGCTCGACTACTTACTCAAACAAGCGGGTGACAATCCGGCTCTGAAGAAAGCCTTGATCACGCGTCAGTTAGAGGATCAGTTAAACCTCTTGTTCCGCCAAAGTACGATTAGTCGGTTGGAGTTAGCGATCCACGATCGGGCAACCCAGGGTAGCTTTGATCACAGCTTTGTCAATGACCAATGGCAATCCCTCTATCATGAGCTATGTGGCGATGCGGTAGAGGTTTTACCAGAGCATCAATACGATTGGGCGCGGATTGGGCATATCTACTTCAAGCCGTTCTACTGCTATCAGTACACCGCTTCTAACATTGTCAGTTTGGCATGTTATCAGAAGTATCTGGAAGTGGGTAAAGACTTCATTCCGGGTTATATGGAGTTACTGGCAGCAGGTGGTAGTCAAGACCAAGTTGCCGCTCTGCGCAGATATGTCGATGTCGATCTGGAAAACCCTGCCACTATCAATGGCGCACTCAAATATGTAGAAGGTTTACTCGACCAACTGCAAGCCACCCTATAACGCCGGTATTCCCTTTACCGTTGAAGCCATGTCGTAGGATGGGTGAGATCCCCATCCTGAACACACTACAGTAGTGCCAGCAAATGCTGGGCTAGCGCTTGGGGAGCCGAGAAAAATGGCGCATGGCTGGTATCCAGCGAAATCACTTTCTCACAGGGTAAAGCTGTTTGAAGTCTTCTCTGGGCTAATAATCCAATCGCCCGGTCTTGCAGACATTCGATATATACCCGTGGGACTCGCCCAAACTTCTCTGCGGTCGTGTTTACGGGGGTTGTCAGGGGAGCGACTGCCTGGGAAGAGAGCAATGCCTGTACTAATGCCATATCGGCATCGGAGCAATCACCGAAGCCAATGTCTTTAGCAGCGTGCGATCGAAAGCTCACCGACCGTTGATCTTCGGCAAAGACGGCATTCTCCAGGAGAAGCGTCTCTGTATCCTGTTGAATAATGTCAAGTACGGTTTCGCCATTATTCAACAGATAGCCCGCCAGGTAGACTAGAGCCTTGATTTTGTCAGGTTGGTACTCGGCAACCTGGGTAATGATACCGCCCCCCATACTATGACCGACTAGCAGGACGGGTTCTGGCTGTTGCTCAAGAATATTGCAAACAAAATCTACATAGGTTGATAGAGAGATATCTGCTAAGGGAGTTCTGTCTTTGCCATGACCCGGCAGATCTGGGGCAATCACTGTATGCCCTGGTTGTTCCAATAATGGAATCACCTTATGCCAAACCCAGGCTCCGGAGCTGGCACCATGAATGAGGACAATCGCTGTCATAGGGAATTCCTCTAGTTTCCCTGGAAGCTTCAAGCCAGGAAGTGTGAGTTCCAGCTTCTTTCCAGAAAAGTTACAAAGCGGCAGCGATCGGGCAGATCCGAGCAGCGAGAACACCAGGAATGGCTATGAAGTTATGGGGCGATCGGTAATTCCGTCTTCAACCGAGCATCCCTCATCGGTCGATGGTCATTGAGGTTCGGCTCCCCCAGAATATATGACGACATTGTAGAAAGGGGGTGGGGGGCAGTTCGGATGCTATTTCAGTGATGTTGATGCTGCTGTGATGATGGTGTTTCTGTATGGGAAAAGGGCACTCTGAGGTTTAAGGAATGATCAGAGTTGGAGCCAGGATGGGAGAGCCAGCATTGTTAAAAGAAAACTGTTTTCATCCATTAATAGTTAATTGGTAATGCATGATAATTAAGACTGTCCCAAGCATGGGGATACTTGTGTGCTTCTGCCCAGGGTGGTAATCCGCATTCCTCCGAGAATGTTACGAAATTTGTTAAAGCGTATACTATAGTTAATAAAAAGATACCTACTATCTGCGACTAGATTATCAGGGGTGGCAATTACCCCTACTGATTTAAACCTATAGAGGGTTTGGTCAGGTGGCTCCGTCAGGCAGACTCTTCCGAGAACCGCTAAAACGAATGCTCAGGCAAACCGCCTCCTCGCCTCACCTTCAATCTCACAATTCCCCATTGTTTTAGTTTGAGAGGTTAATCAAGGCGTGGGTCAGCATCCCCTCAGTCAGTTAAGGCGCTACGATGCCAGAGCGATCGCCCAGTACTACCGTCGTCGTCCCTGGTTAGGCTTTTGGCGCTCCTTCCGCATTGTTCTATCGTTTCTGGGTTTCTTCTTGGGATTGAAATTGGATAGTTGGCAGCACCGGGCGGGAGCGCATCATCCCCGGCGAGCTGAACAACTCCGGCGAATTCTCACTAATCTGGGCCCAACCTTTATTAAAGTCGGTCAAGCTCTCTCTACTCGCCCTGATCTGGTTAGGCGGGATTTTCTGGATGAGTTGATTAAGCTGCAAGACCAGCTCCCGCCATTTCCCACCGAAACGGCCTTTGCCATTATTGAAGCGGAACTCGATCGCTCGATCGACGAAGCCTTCCAGCAAATCTCTGACAAGCCAGTTGCCGCTGCCAGTTTGGGGCAAGTTTACCAAGCGCGACTCTACAGTGGCGAAGAGGTAGCGGTTAAGGTGCAGCGTCCTAATCTTCTGCCCATTCTGACGCTGGATTTGTATCTGATGCGGTGGGCAGCGGGTTGGATGGCTCCCTGGTTGCCGCTGAACCTGGGGCATGACCTGACTCTGATCGTGGATGAGTTTGGCTGCAAGCTATTTGAAGAAATTGATTACCTGAATGAAGGGCGCAATGCCGAGAAATTTGCGACGAACTTCCGGGATGATCCAACCGTCAAAGTGCCTGCGATCTACTGGCGTTACAGTAGCCATCGAGTGTTGACCCTGGAGTGGATTCATGGCTTCAAGCTCACGGATGCTGAACGTATTAGCGATACGGGCTTGGATGTGAATACCGTGATCCAAATTGGAGTGACATCGGGGTTGCGGCAATTGCTGGAATTTGGCTTCTTTCATGCCGATCCCCATCCCGGTAATCTGTTTGCCCTGACACCGCAGTGTTCGTTGAGTGGCACCCAAACTGCCCAAGCCGAATATGGTACGCAGATGGCGTATATCGACTTCGGCATGATGGATCAGATGGATGAGACGACAAAAGAAACCTTGGTGGATGCCGTTGTTCATCTGATTAACAAAGAATATGTAGCGCTGGCAAATGACTTTGTTAAATTGGGTTTCCTGACTGCCGATGTGGATATTTACCCGATCGTACCGGCGCTAGAAGCCGTTCTGGGAGATGTGATTGGTGAAAGTGTGCAGGACTTTAACTTTAAGACGATCACCGATCGCTTCTCGGAGTTAATGTTCGATTATCCGTTCCGGGTGCCAGCGAAGTTTGCCCTGATTATTCGATCGCTGGTGACTCAGGAAGGGTTAGCGTTAACACTCAATCCCAACTTCAAAATTGTTGAGGTTGCCTATCCCTATGTGGCGAAGCGGTTACTGACTGGGGAATCTCCCCAACTGCGTCGTCGCTTAATTGAAGTGCTGTTTAAGGATGGCAAATTCCAATGGGAACGGTTGGAAAACCTGATTTCGATCGCTCGCACAGATCAGAAATTTGATTTGCTGCCAACGGCACAATTGGGTATACAGTACCTGCTGTCCGATGAAGGCAAGTACCTGCGGCGACAATTGCTGATTGCTTTGACCGAGGACGATCGCCTGCATACCGAAGAGGTTCAACGGCTGTGGAATTTAATCAAGGATGACTTTAACCCAGCGCGGCTCTTTAATGTAGCGTTGGGGGCGCTGGCAGACCTATCTACCGCCGGAGCAACCGCTCTGATCTCGTCTCCTGCTCCGCTCAAGAAGGATGCCATGTAAGTTACTACTGGCTGAGACCGATTGCCAAAACAGTGTAAGGTGAAAGTGTTAAGTTTTGCGACCTGACCCGGGAATAATTTGTCATGGAAAGTTTGCCCGAATTTTACTATGTGCTACCTTCGCCTCCCTATGTGTTGCTAATTGCCAGCCTGCTTGCCAGCATCGCTTCTGGTGTGGCATTTGAGGCAGTGCTGAAGCAGTCAGTACGGGATTGGTCAAAGAACCGTTCCACGCGATCGCTGGCTAATCTTCAAGGGTTCCAACTGCTGCTACCGTTTTTAGGAATGGCAGGCGGAGTCTGTGTCTTTTTATCTTCGGGTATGGAAATTTTTGGGTTTCCGGCGAAGCTCGCTTACATGATTGCCCTGCCTTTGACGATCTTTATTAGTTGGCTAGTCTGGTCGCAATTGGGCAAAATTTTGACTCAATTGCAACAGGGCGGTTCTCAAGCCTTGGATTTAGACTCATTACTTTAAGGAACCGCTTGGGCTGGAAATGTTGCGATACCACTAGCCTTGACAGCGATCGCTAATGGGTTGGGGCAACGCGATCGAGCCTTTCCAGCCTAATTGGCTCAACGGGTGGCTATAGGGTTCGCCCTAACTCATTGACTTACCGTGTTGTTGAGGTTGCCGGATGGATAACGAGTTATTGATATTTCTGGTCAGTGTTGCCGGACTGATCCTTTACCTATTCATCTCAGCCTTAACCGAAATGGGCACTAAATTGCCCTGGAAAAAATAAATTACGGTTTCCCAGTCTGAGCTTTTTGTAATTGTTGATCGGCTCTGCTTGCCCAGGAACTATTCCCTTGTTTGGTATACAGCTGCTTGGCGTAGTTCAACACTTTTTGGGCATCTTGAAACTTACCCTGTTTCATAAACACTAAGCCAGCCCCGTAATAGGCATTCGCATAGTTAGAGTTTGCCTGTGCCGATCGCCGGAAGGCATTTAACGCCTCATCCAGCTTCCCTTGCTTAAACAGAATTCCGCCCACGTTGTAATGAGCCTCGGCATAATTTGGATTCAGTTTGAGGGCTTGCTGAAAAGCATTGTAGGCTTCGTTACTTTTGCCCTGCTCTAAATAAATCAGCCCCAGGTGATAGGGAGGCTCCGGTGCATTCGGGCTCAGTTGCATGGCTTGGCTAAACGCTCTAGTAGCCTGGAGATAGTCCTGCTGTTTCTCCAGAGCCAGCCCCAGATTGTAGTGTGCCAAACCTAACTTAGGATCCAGTTGAATGGCACGTTGCAGGTAATCTCTTGCCTGTTGAACGTTATTGCCTTCTAACAAAGCGGCTCCCAAATTGGCATAGGCAAGGGCAAAGTTGGGATCGGCCTGAGTGGCTTGATAAAACGCGGTGGCGGCGGGTTGCAATTGACCCTGCTGCCGTAATGCCAGTCCTAAATTGTAGTGAGCGGCTGCCATCCGAGGGTCAAGTTGAGCCGCTTGCCGGAATGAGGCGATCGCTTCATTCAGTTTGCCCTGTTGAATAAATTGTAATCCCTGGTCGATCGCGCTCTCGGCAGGCTGAACTGCATTTTGAGCGATTTGCCCAACCTGGTTGGTTGCTTGTGCCCACCCCGGTAAGGAGATGACTAATCCACTGCCAATGCCCAAAACCATCAGGCTAGCGAACCCGATCGTCCTCCATTGCTGCCACTGTCTACCCATATACTGACCTGCCAATCTCCTCCAGGGCTAATGGTGTCGCCATTCTACAGGAGGATCACGAAATTGTCAGTCAGAATTATTTAATCAGCGATCGTGACGTTATTTCTCTCTTGGGAGGATCAGTACAAGCAAGCAGTTATGTGATAGACGACACCAAGGATTAATGCTTGATTACAGTGAATGAACAATCAATAATCTCTAATAGCTAAATTAACGTTTGTTTAGTGCTTTCTTAAGATAAGCTGCAATTTCTATGTCTCCTCCCACGACCGCTAGAAAATCAATCTATAACGTAAGCAAGTGTATCTGGAATCACAGATTCATCTTGCCCTTGACTGGCTAGAACCCGTAGCCATAGCTCCCGTTCTCGCCAGCCAAACGGTATTTCGACTCGTTTTTTGCTAGCGAGGTTGTTATGAGCGAAAACGTCTTATCGGGTTCCCGAAATGTGGCGATCGTGGGACCGTATTTGAGTGGTAAAACAACAGTGTTAGAAAGTCTGTTGTCTGTCACTGGAGCCATTACCCGCAAGGGCAGAGTGGTCGATAAAAATACGGTGGGCGATGGCACCCAGGAAGCCCGCGATCGCCAGATGAGTGTGGAAATTAACGCCGCCAGTACTGAGTACGGCGGCGTTCGTTTTACGTTTGTAGATTGTCCTGGTTCGGTTGAGTTTATCCAGGAAACCTACAATGCTTTGATTGGAGTGGATGCCGCGATCGTGGTGTGCGAACCCGTGAGCGATCGGGTGTTGACCCTGGCACCCATGTTTAAGTTTTTGGATGATTGGCAAATTCCCCATCTGGTGTTCTTTAACAAGATGGATCGGGCAGACATCGACTTTACGGAAGTTCTGCAAGCCCTGAAGAAAGTGTCCAGTCGTCCGTTAGTGGCTCACCAATACCCGATCGGGCGGGGTGAGAACTTAGTTGGGTTTATTGATCTGGTGACGGAGCAAGCCTATCACTACCATTCCGGCGCTCCGGCTGATCCGGTACCCTTGCCCGATTCCCTCAAGGATCAAGAAAAAGCTGCCCGGACGGAAATGCTCGAAACCCTGGCAGAATTTGATGATCACCTGTTAGAAGAACTGCTAGAAGACATTGAGCCGCCTCAAGAAGAAATTCTGCAAGATTTGAAAATGGAGTTGGGCGCAGACCAAATTGTGCCTGTGTTTGTTGGGGTTGCCGAGCAGGACTTTGGGATTCGTCCCTTGCTGGAAGCCTTGTTACGGGAAGCTCCTGATCCTGCCGATACGGCGGAGCATCGTCAGATGGCGGCGAATGGCACCGTCGCGCAAGTGCTGAAGACCTACTATACCCCCCAGGGTGGCAAGCTTTCCCTTGTCCGGGTTTGGCAGGGTACAGTTACGGATGGCATGACGCTAAATGGGGTTCGGGTCGGTGGAGTATATCGGCTCGCAGGTCAGCAGCAGCAGGGAGTGACGGCGGCTCAGGCAGGCGAAATTGTTGCCTTAGGTCGGATGGAAGGGATTAAGACGGGCGATACACTGTCCGATCAGTCCGTTGCATCGCTGCCCAAGGTGGAACAGATGACACCCGTGTTTGCCTTAGCGATCGCCGCTGAGAAGCGCAATGATGAGGTGAAGCTGACCGGGGCACTAGCAAAATTGCTGGAAGAAGACTGCTCCCTGGCATGGGAACAACACGGTGACACCCATGAAATTATTTTGTGGGGACAGGGAGACATTCACCTGCAAGTGGCAATGGATCGGTTAAATCGCAAATACAACCTGCCGATGACGACTCACTTGCCCCAGGTGCCCTATAAGGAAACCATTCGCAAGGTGGCAACCTCGATTCACGGACGCTACAAGCGCCAGAGTGGGGGGCATGGGCAATTTGGTGATGTTTACCTGGATATTAAGCCGCTCTCCCGAGGCGAAGGGTTCAACTTCAATGAAAAGATCGTCGGCGGCGTTGTCCCCCGGCAATACATTCCAGCCGTGGAAACCGGAGTGCGGGAATATCTCAGTCATGGGCCCTTAGGTTTCCCAGTGGTTGATGTAGCTGTCACCCTGACCAATGGCTCCTACCATACCGTAGATAGCTCCGAGCAGGCATTCAAGCAAGCCGCCCGGTTGGCAATGCAAGAGGGCATGGCAAAGTGCGAACCAACGTTGCTAGAGCCAATTCTCAATGTCACTATTTCGGTGCCAACGGATTTCACCTCGAAAGTGCTGCGGTTAGTTAGTGGCAGACGGGGGCAAATCCTGGGATATGATGCCAAAGCCGATTGGACAGGCTGGGATGAGGTGGTGGCTCATATTCCCCAAGCCGAGATGCATGACCTGATTGTGGAATTGCGATCGCTGACCATGGGCGTGGGCTTCTTCCACTGGGAGTATGACCATTTACAGGAAGTCCCCGACAAACTTGCCGAACGGGTTCTAGCTACGACCAGCAACGGTAATGGTAATGGCAATAGTTCCAAGTAGGTGATGGGTGGGCGATCGATCACCGGGGTACCCCCAGGATCGATCGCTCGTGTCAATTCTTTAGTCGATAGTTCGAAGCTCTTGCCTTCCCCAACTCTGAACTAGAGTGGGGAATTTTTATGGTGATTGGGCAGATGGGAGTAGCGCGATCGTTATACCTAATCAGAATGATCTAAGTCAGTTGAACTGCTGAATTAATACGGTTCTTACTGGGTTCTCAGTCGGGCTGCCATCGCTTGCAACCGCTCTAGCGGATATTCGGCGATAAAACTATCCCACCGTTTTGCTTGTCCTGCCGCATTATAAACATGTAGTACCCCGTTAATGGTACGGCTAGAAACCACTAAATCTAGGGCTCTAGCCAAATTTAGACATTGGGTTAATTCAGTTTGGGTCATAAGGTTACGATCAAAAGCCCTATCAATACTTTGTAGTCAAGTTGGTTTACTAGGAACTATCCTAAGCGGGCATACTTGAAAATACCTAGCCCCCCTGGTCTTAACGAAACGAAATTTATCAAAAGTGGCGTGTTCTCTACTTCCAAGCAATGTGCCAATAAAATTACTGCCCTAAAAGAAAAGTTCCCTTGATTCACCTGCTCTACCACCGGGGAACACTATTAGTGGGGCATCAACTAACCCAAATCGTGGCTGAACTGGCTCAAGTCAGTGTTTATGAGCAGAGTCCTGGCTCTGCGATCGAATCTACAATCACTTTTCTGCGAAATATCACGTAGTTACAGTATCAGGGGTAGTGACTAGATGGCGGATGACGGACATCTCACGCTACTGAAGCAAGGGGTGAGTACATGGAATGATTGGTGGCAAAAACACCCCAAGGTGATTCCAAACCTGGAAGGGGCGAATTTGCAAGCGATCAACCTGCGGGAGGCTAACTTCTATAAAGCCGACCTGCAAGAGGTTTCCCTGCGGCAGGTCGATCTGAGCATGGCAAACCTGGAAGGGGCGAACTTGAGGATTGCCATTTTAGAAGGGGCAACCCTCTATACGGCCGTTCTTTATAAAGCCAACTTACGGGAGGCAAACCTGTATAAAGCGGATTTGCGGGAGGCTGACCTGAGCCAGGTAGACCTGAGTATGGCAAATTTGCGGGAGGCGAACCTCTGTACCGCTCTGTTGGAAGGGGCAACGCTGTATACGGCAATTCTATATAAAGCCAATTTATGGGAAGCCAGTCTATATAAAGCGGATTTGCGGGAAGCCGATTTCAGTATGGCAAACCTGCGGGAGGCGAACCTGAGTCGGGCAAACCTCAGCATGGCAAATTTGTGTATGGCAAACTTAGTCGGAGCCACGTTATACGAAAGTAACTTGCGGGGGGCAAACCTCAGTTTGGCAAACCTGTGTATGACTAACCTGATTGGAGCCAAGCTACATAAAGCCAGTCTGGTTGGTGCCACCTTAATTGGAGTCAATTTCTATAAAGCTCAGTTATTGGAAGCAAATTTACGCGAGGCAGACTTGCGCGAAGCAACCCTAAGCATGGCGGATCTCAGTGGAGCCAGCTTGCATGAGGCAAATTTAAGTATGGCGAACTTACGGCAAGCTAACCTGAGCGGTGCAAACTTAAGTATGGCAAACTTGCGCGAGGCGAATCTGCACCAAGCCAATTTGACGGGGGCTAATTTGAAAAACACTGATTTAACGGGAGCCTGTTTACAGGAAGCGATTATGCCAGATGGCAGCATCCATAGTTAAGCAAACCGTTACCCATTCAGCGTCAAGCAATGCTGCCCCGTTTACGGGCTTCTTTATAAGAAATCCCTACATTTTGCAGTCCAGCCCGGATCATTTGTTGTTCCAGGAGCGCAAAAAAGCGAGTGCGATCGCCGCCCCGCACCACCGCTTGATTATGGGCTTCTGCTAATGCCACCGGATAGCCGTAGCCTTTTTGCACCTGTGCTAAACTCAGGCTCAGAGCCGTATCCAGTAAAGCCGGATCTTCTGCCACCCAGGCAGGCACTTCAATTCGAGCGATTTCTGTCCCGACATGTAGATAGCAGAAGTAGACCCGGTGATGCCCGTACAAATCAAGAATATCCGCAGAGCTTCGCCAAAACGGACTCCGTTGACCCGGTTCTAGCTGCGTTGCCCAGAGCGTCACATCCTTCAATGGCTCAAACACCTGACAGGGCGCTTGATGGTCGCGATCGGCGCAATGTGTAGAACAATCCCGCTGCTCATAGGCACAGGCTTGCAACCGCAGAAAGTTGAGCGACTCTCCACTGCGAGAAGCACTGAGATAGCCGACTAGCGGAATCCGGGCTGTCCGTAACTGTTCCCAGGCTTCCAGAATCGGCAGCAAAATGCGATCGCGGGCTTCATTCGGCAACGATTCCAAGAACCAGTAGATCAGGGAGCCATCGACCATTGCCAGAGTTGGGGATGGGGAGGGTGAGGAAGATGAGGAGGGTGAGGAGGATGAGGAGGATTTTCTTGTCTTCTTACTCTTCCCTATCTCCCCTATCTCCGCCATCTCCCGTTTCACCCGTTGCCCCAATTCTGCCAGGACGATCGCTTCAGAGACTGTCCGGCGATAGCCCATCCATTCTTCGGTGCGAATGCCCCATTGTCGGGAGACATACAGATCTTCGGGACGGTAGAAGATTTCGGGAACGTTATCTAACAAGGGGTGGCGGTTTTGACCGTAGTGGAGAATCACACAACCGACATTAATCAGGTAACAGTAGGCAATTTCGTGATGGCTGGGAGCAATTTGGGAGCCGTCGGTCGCCAGGACAGTGTGATTCGGGGGTGCGATCGCAATTTGTTGCCGTAGGTTCAGGGGTTCGATCGGTTCGGCGGCGGTAAAGGTGAGGCGATCGCGCCAGAGGTGTTGCTGGTCAATTAAGGTGGCCTGATTTTGGCTGGCTTGCTCAAGAAACGTTTCAGCCCGTTCTAACCGTTGCCGAGCGGCAGTGGCTTCCAGGGTGAGGTGGTGGCTGATGCCCTGCATTTGTTGGGCAAGTTTGGTGAGGTCAAGCATGGGGAAGCAGTGCGAAAGGCAACGATCAATCTACCTTTCACTGATAGCACACTTCCTGTAACACGGTGGCTTCAGGCTTACAGCACCATGGCTCTGAGACGGGCGATCGGTAAACAAGTGAGTTTACGGGGCCCAGAAACATAGGCACGTTTACTGAACACATCGTAATCATTGCGTTCGATTACATCGAGAATGCCCCGATACAGAATCAAGGCTGCCCAAACTGGGAACCGGGCATCCGCACTGAGGGCACTAATGCCAGATTCCGCTGTGGCAAACACCTTCCGGGCCCGTTGGATTTGGAAGCGCATTAATTCTCGCCAGCGTTCATCTACCACACCGTTGAATAGATCGGCTTCCGAGTAATTGAATAAGGCCAATTCCTCTAGAGGTAGATAGATCCGACCCCGACGGGCATCTTCTCCGACATCCCGCAGAATATTAGTCAGTTGGTTTGCCACCCCTAACGCGATCGCCTGCTCCGTTGGATCAATGGTGGAACGATTGGCTTGTGCCCAGGGAGCGGTTGGCAACGAGTTATCAACTCCCATTACCGCTAAGGACATCAGACCGACAGTTCCGGCAACACGATAGCAGTAGAGTTCCAGGTCTTCGTAGGTGGCATAGCGCGATCGATACAAATCCATCCGTTGTCCGGCGATCATGTCCCGGAAGGGCTGGATATCGATCGGAAACCGTTCCAGGGTATCAACGAGGGCAACATCCGCATCTTCCAGCGCATGTCCGGCAAAGATTGACTCTAGCTGCCGCTCCCACAAATCCAATGTTTCAGGAGTAGTGAGACTGGCACGCGGACCATCCACGAGTTCATCGGTTCGACGGCACCAGACATAAATTGCCCAGATCGCTCGTCGCTTTTCCTCTGGCATCAGCATCGTGCCAAGGTAGAAAGTCTTGGAATATTTCGCGGTGATCTGACGACAGAGTTCGTAGGCATCCTCCAGGGAAGCCAAAGGTTTCACGCGAGAGTGGTTGGGCAATTGCAGCATTACCTTAGGAGCGCTTTACGAACGTTGCAGGGAAAGTGAGCAGAGCAGAGTGGGTTTAGTGAGTTGCCACGGGTTCGCTGGCAGAAGAGTTCACCTGGGAAAACTCTGCTAACGGCTGACTGGTCACAATTGCCTGCGCTGTCAGCTTACCAGAAAGTACGGCACCCTCCATACTTGCCAGATAGCGTTGCATCGTGAAATCCCCTGCAAGGAAGAAGTTCGCGATCGGCGTTGTCTGCTCAGGACGGCAGGCTTGGCGACCGGGTGTAGCAGTGTACACCGATCGAGGGGTTTTCACCACCTTGAATTTCAGCAGTTTAGCAGGATTTTCTGTGCAGAAATGATTCGGGAAAAGTTTCTCTAACTCCGTCATCGTCACTGCCACAATTTCCTCATCGGACTTACTAATCCAGTCCTTCGCCGGAGCTAGCACCAGTTCTAGCATCGAGCGATCGGGGTTCGCATACTCCCGACAGGTGTTGCTCATGTCGGCATAGACGCTAAGCAATGATGAACGCGAAAACAATAGATGATCAATATCGGTTAACTTGCGATCGAACCAGAGATGCAGGTTGATGACGGGTACGCCTTCTAGCCCGTTCAGCTTTTGGAAGTACTCCATCTGCTTCCAGGGTTCTGGCAACATCACCTTGAGGGGATCAACGGGCATTGCTGAGACATAGGCATCGGCTGTCAGGATTTCATCCGGTGCGCCATCCAATCCTCGGATCAGAAATCCCCGCACTGAGCCATCGGGATTTAATAGAAACTCTTTTACAGGCGCATTAATCCGAACTTCGCCACCTCGTTCCGTGATGTAGTCCACTAACGGCTGACAGAGGCGCTCCGTAGGAGAACCATCCAGAAACGCCATTTTGGAACCATTCTTTTCTTGCAAAAAGCGGTTCAGTGCCGTCAGGATCACGGTAGAAGAAATTTCGTCAGGCCCAATGAAGTTCAGCGCTTTGGACATGGCAATGAAGACTTCTTTCTCAACCCGAGGGGGCACATTTTGCCGCTTCAGCCACTCCGAAAACGAGTATTGATCCATGTCTTCGACATAGCGTTGGCCCTGAATCATGGCGGGAATTAGCCCTAAGCCAAAGCGAATTTTTTCGCCCCAGGTCAGCATGTCGTTGTTGCTGAGAATGGCGGTGATGCCATTGAAGGGAGCCGGAATGTCCGGAAAGTCGAAACGCGAGTAAACCCCCGGATGATCCGGTTGGTTGAAGATCATGGTGTGTTCTTTCCACTGCAACCGATCTTCAATATCCAACTCTTTGAATAACTGCAACATGTTGGGATATGCCCCAAAAAAGATATGCAGTCCGGTTTCGTACCAGTCTCCGTCTTCGTCTTTCCAGGCAGCAACCTTACCGCCCAACACATCCCGGCGTTCTAGAACGATCGGGGTATGTCCGGCATCGGTAAGGTATTTGGCGCATGATAGCCCCGCTAAGCCCGCTCCCGCGATTGCAACTCGCATGTAATTTCTTCAGAATTTCTTCAAGGTTGATCCGCTCTCATTATACGTTGCATTCCGTTACATTTTTCGGCACGACTGAAAGAATGGCAACTTTATTCGCCGCATTTATGCTCATTTGGGGCAGAGGAGACACCCGGCAATATGGCACAATGAGAAACAGTGATTTGAAGTCCTTGATTTTCCAGGTAAACCCGTGAGTCCTACTGCGAACGCGATCTCTGCTGAAAATGGTCGAGCTATCCACTCTGCTGCCACTCGTCGTCGGGCGGTATTCCCGTTTACGGCGATCGTCGGTCAGGAAGAAATGAAACTAGCCCTGTTACTCAACGTGATTGATCCCAAAATTGGCGGGGTAATGATCATGGGCGATCGGGGCACTGGAAAATCCACGACAATTCGTGCCCTGGCAGACCTGCTCCCCGAAATTGAAGTTGTGGCGGATGATCCCTTCAATAGCCATCCCAGCGACCCCGAACTGATGGGAGATGCAGTACGACAACAGCTTGAACAAGGTTTGGATGTGCCTGTTGCTACCAAGAAAGTCATCATGGTGGATTTACCTCTTGGCGCGACGGAAGACCGGGTGTGCGGCACGATCGATATTGAAAAAGCCTTATCCGAAGGGGTGAAAGCCTTTGAACCAGGACTATTAGCGAAAGCGAATCGTGGGATTCTCTACGTCGATGAAGTTAACCTACTGGATGACCACCTGGTAGACGTACTGCTCGACTCCGCTGCCTCTGGCTGGAACACCGTCGAGCGGGAGGGCATTTCGGTTCGTCACCCGGCTCGTTTCGTGTTAGTTGGCTCTGGCAACCCCGAAGAAGGGGAATTGCGACCGCAGTTACTCGATCGCTTCGGGATGCACGCCGAAATCCATACGGTGAAAGATCCGGTTTTGCGGGTACAGGTGGTGGAGCAACGGACGGAGTTTGACCAAGACCCAGAAGCGTTTCTGAATAAGTATCAGTCACAGCAGGATGAGTTACAGCAACGTTTAGTCCGGGCACAGGAACAACTGAAGCATGTGACGCTAGATTATGATTTGCGCGTCAAAATCTCCCAGGTGTGCGCTGAACTGAATGTGGATGGGTTACGGGGTGATATTGTCACCAACCGGGCAGCTAAAGCGATCGCGGCGTTTGAAGGTCGGACGGAAGTGACCGTGGATGACATTCGCCGGGTCGTTACCCTCTGTCTGCGCCATCGGTTACGCAAAGATCCCTTGGAGTCGATCGATTCGGGTTACAAAGTTGAGAAGGTGTTTAACCAAATTTTTGGTGAAGCCATTCCTGAAGCAACCAGTTAGTAGGCTTTGCTAAGGTTGAGTGACATCGGGTGGGTTTTAGCCCTGTTTCAACAGAATCTTCCATAGACCTGTTAGCTAAACCCGCCTTTATTGGGCATTCAACTGATGCTCCGTCACATTTAAGCAGGTCATCGTCTTATGGTTACAGCGAAGTATCCCGTTGCACAAACTGACCCGCCTCGCTCTCCCCGAGACACCCTGCCGACCATGTATGACTTGCCCAGTGACAATCCCCAGGAGCCAGGATTGCCGGATGAATTTCATGATCTGCAACCGCAATTGCTGAGTGCTACCCTGCGGCTCAGCCATTATTCGTCTGAGCAACTGTTTACAGGCACCGATCTCAATCTCTACTACGATATTCGTCATCTTCTTAGATACAAACGTCCTGACTGGTTTTTAGCCTTAGGAGTGCCTCGTTTGTATGACGGCACAGAGTTGCGAATGAGCTATGTCATCTGGCAGGAGGGCATTAGTCCATTTGTCGTCGTTGAGTTGCTATCCCCTGGAACCGAACGTGAAGATCTAGGACAGAGCCAACGGCAGGGTGATCAGCCTCCGACTAAGTGGGAGGTATATGAGCAAATTTTACGAGTTCCTTACTATATTGTCTTTGATCGCTATAACGATCGCTTACGCGCCTTTAGTTTGCAGGCAGGACATTATCAAGAACTGGCTTTAGCAGAACCAAAAGTTTGGATGCCAGAACTAGAGGTCGGTTTGGGATTATGGCAGGGGAGGTATCAAGGCATCGATCGCCAATGGTTACGCTGGTATGGGGGTGATGGGACGTGGTTATCTACCGACGCAGAACTGGAACGACAACGGGCAGAACAGGCAGAAGCCGAGTTAGCTACTTTACGTCAACGGTTACGGGAACGGGGAATTGATCCTGATGAGTTGCTGATGCCATGACTGTCAATTCTAAGAGTTCGGTGTGGCGCGATGTGCGGTTTTGGCAGTTTGCCGGACAGGCGATCGCGGTGATTCTGATTGTGTTACTGCTGGCATTTTTGGGTAGTAACCTGAATCGGAATTTGCAACAGTTGGGGATTCGGTTAGGATTTGGCTTTCTCAACTCGCAAGCCGGATTTACGATCGGCGAAACGCCCATTCCCTATCAACCTTCAGATTCCTATAGCCGCGCCATTCTGGTGGGATTAGTCAATTCACTGCGGGTGATTCTTTCTGGTTTGGTGCTGGCAACGATCGTGGGATTAACGGCGGGAATTGCGCGATTATCCAATAACTGGTTAGTGCGGCAGTTGGCACTGATCTATGTGGAAGGATTACGCAATTTGCCCCTGCTGATTCAGCTATTTTTTTGGTATTTCGCCATCTTCCTCAGCCTGCCACTTTCCGATCAAGCGATCTCCTGGTTCGGTGGGCTATTCACCTTCAGTAAGAATGGTGTAGGACTACCCGGCGGCTTACAACTGTCATCCGAGTTCTCTGCTCTATTGTTAGGGCTGGCGCTTTATACGGGCGCATTTATCGCTGAGATTGTGCGATCGGGAATTCAGTCGGTGCCCAAAGGACAATGGGAAGCTGCGAAATCCTTAGGGTTAACCTTTGCTCCCACCATGCGACTGGTGATTTTGCCCCAGGCATTACGGGCGATCGTGCCGCCATTAGGCAACCAATATTTGAATTTAGCCAAGAATTCTAGTTTAGCGATCGCGGTGGGCTATCCCGATCTATATGCCGTATCTTCAACCACGTTTAATCAGACTGGTCGCGCCGTTGAGGTGATGATGTTAATTTGTGCGACCTACTTAACAATTAGCTTAATCATTTCCTTGTTATTGAATTGGTATAACCGATCGGTGCAGCTAATCGAACGATAATAAAGGAATATGTGGCTCCGACGAGAGTTCATATCCCTAAAGCGTACAATGAGAGAAATTAGCCCAAATGTTACGCTTGAACTGACTATAAGGTTTGATTGATAGCATGAGTGAGTTTGGAACAAGTGGCTTGAAGTGGACACCGGAAGCCAAAGCCAAGTTTAAAAATATTCCCTTTTTTGTGCGAACTCAGGCACGACAACGAATTGAGCATTTAGTTCGAGAGGCAAATTTAGACATGGTGACAGTAGAGATCGTGGAACAAGCCAGAGTGGAATTTGGGCAGTAGTGGGGCAGCATTGCCATCAACAGAATGCTGGTTGTCAGTGATTTGCAGTTCAAAAAGTATCGGTTAGACGTAACAACTGAATCCTGACACTCTTCTGTGGTCTATGTCGTTATGCTGCCTCTAGCCAGTCAAAAATTTGCTCTAGTTGCTCGATCGACACTAAACCGTATTGCCACAGGATCATGGGTAATGGCCCTGGGTCTTGTTGGCTATGACGCAAGGCGATCGCGATCGACATAGGCGAGAGCGCTAGTTCCTCTTGCAAAAAATGGATTAACTGATGGTCTGTACGATCGGATTCCACGACTAGCACGATTGAACTCCCTGAAGATAAACATTGAGCCGCAAAGTAGATCTATGATTCAGACGGTTGAACTGCAATTCGAGTTCAGTCCCGTGTTGCTGTTTGGTCGGGTTGACTGAGGTTAAGTACCTTAGCACAACCTGCATCCGATTGAATGTGGCAATCATAGTAAGCAAGGGGATGGGATAACACCTCATCCATAGGGTTGACCTGATCGGGTGATTTCACTCCTGACACTGCCCTCCACCGAACTAGCAATGCCCAAACATCGGCATGATTGGTTGGGAACCAGAGGTCACATCACCATTCGACGTTTGCCCCATCATCTACGTTGCTCCACATACGTTATGTCATTCTCTTAAATCACAAGCTTGAGGATTTGACCTTAAAGATTGATTGCTGTACGTAACAAAATCGCAAAGAAGCCACTATGTATAGAATGAACTCTATGTAAAATCAAGTTCTGGCACTATATGTAGTAGCCAGAGCTATTATGAAAATTTATGGCTGAGGATCTTCTGTTCTGCCAAGGGTTAAGCAAAATTACCGAGTATCCTGGTTGTTCAATCTGGTTCAACCTGGTTGCCGATCGATGAGCCAGTAGGTGGTCATTTCGCCCTTCCCCTTGACTTCGATCGTGCCCCGGTGGTCAAAGCGATATTTCGTTTTCAACCGTTGATAGGTGGCTTCTGTCACCTGGATCGCCCCCGCCAGACCATGCGCCTCCATCCGGCTTGCCATGTTGACCGCATCCCCCCAGAGGTCGTAGATGAATTTTTTCTTCCCAATTACCCCAGCAACCACTGCCCCAGTATTAATGCCTACCCGCACTGCAATTTGTTTGCCTTCATAGGTACGGAAGTGTTGAATCGCGGCTTGCATATCCAATGCCATTTCGGCGATCGCTTCGGCATGATCGGGACGGGGGTTGGGTAATCCCCCCACCACCATATAGGCATCGCCAATGGTTTTAATTTTTTCCAGTTGATGCCGTTCACATAAATCATCAAATACTAGAAAAATCCGATTCAGCAGACCGACCAGATCGGCGGGAGAAATATCGGCTGACAGAGTCGTGAAGTTAACAATATCCGCAAACAGCACCGTGACCTCATCGAAGCTATCCGCAATTAATGCCTCACCACTGGATTGGTCAAATAACCCTTCGTTTTGTTTCAGCCGTTCCACGATCGGATTCGGCAGGATATTCAGGAGGAGCCGTTCAGATTTATCCTGTTCCGCTTTCAGGGCTTCCTCGGCTTGTTTGCGTTGGGTAATGTCTTCAATCACCCCCAGGATGCCAATCACCCGCCCTTGCAAATCATGAATCGGAATTTTACTGATATCCAACCAAATGGTTTGCCCATCCGGTGCCGATTTCACCTTGGATGCCGTCAGATGGAGTTGGGGGATATCGGTTTCAATGATCCGGCGATCCTGGGTACGGAACTGCTCGGCAATGTCGGGATTGGGTAACAGGTCATAATCTGTTTTACCGATAATCTCCTCCGTATTCTGGAAGCCAGCCGCTTTTGCCCAGTTTTCATTACAGCCTAGAAAGACCAGATTGGTATCTTTCCAAAACACCTGTTGCGGAATATTGTTGAGAATTAACCGCAGGTATTGTTCTTTTTCCTGGAGGGCAGCTTCAGCCTGTTTGCGATCGGTGACATCCCGCGCCGCCCAGACGACGGAATGGGCATCGATCGCGGAAATATTAGCATCTGCCCAGACCTCTTGCCCATCAATCATCAGACTATATTCCACCTTGACGGTTTCATCCCGATCGAGGGCTTGATGGATACACCGCAAAAATTTAGTTGCCAATTCTGCTGGGTAGAGTTCTGGCAGGGTTTTGTTAAGTTGCGCTTCAATCGGTTGCAACAACAGCCGAGGATGGCTGGAAGGAATCCGCAGACAACGCCCGTGGCGATCGAAGACGTAAATCAAATCGTCCATTGCCATTAACAGCGCCCGTAACTCCGCATTGGTCGCTTGCAAGGCTTCTTCGGCGCGTTTACGTTCTCTGGCTTCAATCCCCAGTGCCACCAAGTCCGCCATCGAGCGGGCAAAACTTTGTTCTTCCAACGTCCAACGGTGGGCGGTCAGGCGTTCTAGACAGAGGACTCCGACGGTTTTGCCACCCGAGCGAACGGGAGTATCTAGCAATGATGTAATGCCGTAAGGGTTCAGATAGTGCTCGGCAAACTCAGAGGTGCGGCTGTCCTGAAGCGCATCATCGGCGCTAATCGCAAAGGCTTCATCCAACGCCCGAAAATAGGCTGGAAAGTCCGTTGCCATTAATTCCGTACCTTCCGAGTGCTGCTCAGTACTGCGTTCATATAAATCTAAACACCGTAATCGGGCAGCCCCGCGATCGTAGAACCAGACCGCCGCTCGGTCTACTTCTAAGGTACGAGTTGCAGCTTCGGTGACTTCCTGTAAGGCAATTTTCAAATCGCCCTGATTCAGGACGGTACTTTTTGCCAGATCCAGCAAGACCTGATTTTGTTTCCGTAGCCGTTGTTCGTTCTGCCGCAAGCCAGATTCAGCTAGTTTGCGATCGCTGATATCCCGAGCCACCCATACCACCGTTTCCGGCGTGAGGGGCGAAACATTCGCAGAAAACCAGCGCTCCGCTCCGGCGATCGGCAGACAATACTCCACACTGACGACCTGGTGGGTTTCCAGGGCTTGCCGAATACACGCCAGATTTTGGTCTGCCTGAGCCGGAGGCAGGAGTTCATGCACTGTTTTGCCAATTTGCTCCTGGGTCGGTCGAATTAATTGAGTAGATTCACTGGAAACAATCTTTTGGCAGCGTCCATCCCGGTCATACACGATCACCAGATCGGTCATGGCGGTAAACAGGGTACGTAACTCTGCTTCCGCCGCGACCAGAGAAGCGGTACGTTCCGTGACGCGCTGTTCCAGAATTTCATTGGTTTTTGCCAGCGTTTCAAACGATTCGCGTAACTGCTGTGCCATGCGGTTAAACGCCTTTGCCAGCGTCTCTAGTTCAGCAATGCCGCGAGATTGTACTGCCTGATCCAGTTCGCCATTGGCTAACGCTTCCGAAGCTTGGCTGAGGCGGAGAATTTGGCGGGTGATCCAGCGTGAGGTGATAAAGCCAACCAGGATGGCAACGACTAAAGCAATCACACAGGCATAAAGTGTGTTGCTGGTGTTTTGATTGATCTGTGCCATAAAGTCGGATTCTGGCACGACGACGACAATCAGCCAGTCGATGCCCCAGCGATCGCGCCACGGCATGACTTGGAGAAATTGCCGTTGATCATGCAGAAAAAAATCGAGTTGCTCACTATTACCAATCTGTTCCAGGCTACCGAAGTGCTGCTTGAGATAGGTGATCGTTTCCCGAATTAAGGGATCGTTACTGTTGATCGCCTTGACCCGAGCGGCTTTACCGTTAAGTAGGCGGTAGGGTTTTTCCTGAAGGGATGAGGTGGCAACCAGCTCCCCCGATCGCTCCAGAATAAATGTGGCTCCATTGGGGCTGACCTTGATGTTCTGGAGAAAATTACTAATCTGGCTGAGGATATGGTCAACACTGAGTACGCCCAACAACTGCCGGTTGCGATCGTAAAGCGGATAATTTGCCGAAATCGATAAAATTTCTGGTTTATCGTCCCACTGGTAAATCGAACTCCAGGCTGGTTTACCCGCTTTAACAGCATCGATATACCAACCCTCGCTCAGGGGATTATAGTCTGGCACGATCCCCTTAATTTGCTGACGATTCCCACGATTATCAGTGGTATAGGCAAACAAACGATTGTTAGTGGCGGCAGATCGTTCATTGATCAGCAATCCCCCTGTATTTAGCCGTTCCACCCCAATGAAGTCACCTCGGGGATTGCCAAAGCTAATGTAGCCGACATCAAGTGTCTGCATTTGCCGCCAGAAGTACTGACCAATGCGGCTAAAATTATTCAGGTCAAGTAAACCCAAATCGACAGCATCGGCATTGAGTCGATTAATTTGGATTGGGGTTGCCAGGTATTCATCCAAATGTTGCCGAATCCGGTTGCCATTTTCGGTTCGCAGTTGTGAGGCAACCTGATTAACCGCCCGTTGCCCATTGGTGAATGACAACCAGCCAACAATCCCCACTGCCGCCATGATTTGCAGGATAAATGGCACCACCAGCACCAGATGCAAAGGAACTTTGCCCAACCAGCGAATAGTGCGATGCTTGGCTTGGGACAGAATTGGTGCCGATGTTCGATCCGACATCATGGTAACAATTCCTTAAGCACTCAGAGGACTGGACGATTGCACACCAGTCATAGAAGCAGAGTGCCCGACGGAATAGCCATTGGTGGGATGGATTACGTGATGAGAACAGTGCATGTGCCAATGGCTCCAGGTCAGATTGTCACGACAGGAAAACCCAGTTCGATCGCCACTTCAGCGATCACAGAGGAATCCTCAGCAGAGGCACCTAGGGGATGTCAGTAATTATCTCCAATCCCAGTTTAGACGCAAACCTAAGACTGAGTAGGAACAATCGCCTTTCCTCCTAAAATACCCACTTCCGCCGCTAACTGCTTCACCGGATGACAATCCCCATCAGGATCAAGCCCACTCCTAACAACCATACCCAGCCCCGTTGAATACAGGTTTCAATTGCTGGTTTTGATATTGGTAGATGCCGAAGCTCGTGCTTTCATAGCCATTATTACGCACCATCACCTCTTCAACGCCGTCACCATTGACATCTAGAGTACCCACGACATCATACGGAGTACGGGTGACGGGAAATTCGTAGGGCAACACCTGGCTGGAGATCACCTGAGGTTGACCGTCTTTATAAGTCAGCCAGATATTGGCATAGAAGGTACTGCGTTGACCGCGATCGCTTCGCCGGGAAGAGTCAGTGGTCATCAATTTCGGATCGCGTCCCTGCCGCACCTGTCCAAAGATTTCGGGCTGTCCATCGTGATCCAGGTCAAAGACCTGAATGTTCTCAATCACAATTGCCTCAGAGGCGGGGACTTTTTTGCCTACTGGATCAGCCGCCAGGACTGACTCCGCCAGCTTCAGCACATCGGGTTTGTATGGAGCTGTTTCCGTTGGCAGGGCTGGTTTGTCGGCAGGTGGGGGATTAAATTGACTGGTCGCGATCGTCCAGCGCCAGGTTTCATCAAACTCTTTGCCAGCCATACTGCCCTTGAAGGCTCCAGCGTGATCAGGCGGTAGGCGATCAAACACTGCCTGGAGCGACTTTTCATCAACAAATTTGCCCTGTCCAGTCAGGAAGGCGGAACACGCAAACTGACTGACTCGCAGCTTATTGACTTTAAACTCGCCCAGGGTATGGTCCTGGTTCAGTACCGTAAAAGTTTTAATGGCGCTGAGCAGGCTTTGAGGTTGGGTATTCTGCACCAGGATATCTTCTTGAAAGTCATCGCGGATTTGGGGAGTGACATCGCGGCTAACATCCACGTAGCTATCGTTGATATATAGGGCGATCGGGTAGACTTCGCCCCGCAGTTGATTTGTTAAGTTATCTTTTTTAACTAAAAATAACGCCACCAGATTATTCGGGAGAGCGGGAGTGCTGACCATCATCGGTTGTTCGGGATTTGCCGCAACGGCGACCTGAGAACTCGTCTCGCGATCGGTCGTTGGTTGGCAGGCGGTGATCCCACTCAGCGCTAATAGGATGATAAATACAGATAATAATTTTTGGTTCATACGTTTTCCTCAAACCCTATCACAGAGAACAGTAAATCTAAACACACCAAAAAACACTGAGTTTCCGTCAGCGAATCAGGACGATCGCCAAAATCACCTAATTGGCTGAATTGACTGAATTACTGGAACTTTCGCCGCCGAATTTCGTTAGCTGTGATGACCAAACCACTTCCGAGATTTCAGTTTAGTCTGTAACCGTTGCCGTTCATTCAGGGCAGGTTGAAATGTTGGGGCGATCGCGATTGCCTGATCATAGGCAGCCAGGGCTTCGGGCAAGCGTTTCAGTTCTGCTAAGGCTAGACCTCGCCAGTACCAGTAGTCCGGGATGTTTGTCTGAAGCCGGATCGCGCGATCGTAGGCAGTAATGGCTTCTGGATAATGCTTGAGTTGGTGTAGGCTGCGTCCGCGCCAGTACCAGGAGTCGCCGTTATCAGGATTGAGTTGAGTCGCGCGATCAAAGGAGAATTCGGCTTCGGGAAAGCGACCCACCCTTGCCAATGCCCCGCCCCGCCAATGCCAGGTTTCGGCATCACTGGGATTCAGTTGTAAGGCTCTGGTATAAGCCGCGATCGCCGCTTCCAGTTGTTGTTGTCCATAGAGGGCACGACCTTTCCAGTACCAAACCTCTGCCGCATCGGGGTTAAGTTGGCTGGCCTGGTCATAACAGGCGATCGCCGCGTCAAATTGCTGCTGATTCAGGAGCGTTTCTCCTTTCTGCAACAACTCTTGATACTGATCCAGGGTGTCCTGATTGACAACTGTGGTGCAACTCAGGTCAGCGGTTCCCGTGGTCTGATCCACAAAACAGTGCAGGGTATTCAGGACTTCCGTGGCAGATTGGTAGCGATCGCGGAAATTATAGCGGGTCATTTTGTCCAGCAGATCGGCTAATTCGGGGCTGAGTGAGCCAGGGACGCGATCGCGCCAGAGCAATTCACTGGTTCTGGGATCTTTGGGCAGTCGCTTTGGGGGCAGTCCAGTCAGAGCTTGGATCGCAATCATGCCCACACTATACAAATCACTATTAAACCGGGGTTGTCCTGCCAGTTGTTCGTTTGGCATATAGCCCTGGGAGCCGATCGCGATCGTCAGGCTGGAATGTCCGGGGAAGGCTCCAGTTTGCGTATGAATTTGCTTGACAGCGCCAAAGTCAATCACCGCGATCGCCCCATCCTTATTGCAGCGAATCAAATTCGAGGGTTTGATGTCCCGGTGAATAATCTTGTGTTGATGGATAAATTCAATTACAGGCAAAACCTGGTTCAGATAGTTAATCACATAGGCTTCTCCCAGAGGACGCTCAGGTAATAGTTCCTGGCTGAGGGGATAGCCCTCCATGAACTCCAACACCAGATAAAAGTTTTCGTGGTCTTCCAGGTGCGCCAGAAGCTTAGGAATATAGGGGTGTTTGCCTAACTTGTAGAGAATCTGGGCTTCCTGGTCAAATAAGCGCTGGGCGGTTTCCAGGATCTGCGGATCATCGGATTGGGGCTGAAATTGTTTCACCACACACAAGGGCTTTCCTGGCAAATACTGATCCTCTGCCAAATAGGTTTGCCCAAACCCCCCGGCTCCCAGGTGCTTAATGATGCGATAGCGTTTCCCCAGTATGACCCCAATCATGGGTGAAGTTGCATCCTCTACCAAACCACGTCCACACCCTTAAATTACCCTGATGTGAGAGAGGGATTACCAATTTCCTAACTGTTTTCGATCTGTTTTCGCTTTGTTTGCGGTCAATACACCCGGATCACCGATCGCGCTGCTGTTTCACACTGGCTAACTTCAGATCGTACTCTTGAATTTTCTGTTGTGCCAGGTCGTAGTCTGGGCTGGAGGCGGGTAAGGCTTTTAAGCTGCTAATAATCAGTTCGTACTGTCCGGCAATCAGTTCCCAGTCTTCCTGCGATCGTGCCAATTCCGTTGCTCGGTTGACGATCGTTTCAAATCGTTCTAGTTGGGAGGATAGCTGATCAATGGCAGCAGGTGTGACCGCCGGATCGGGGGTTGGCTCAAGGGGGGGTGAGGTAGGTAGCTGTCTCTTATACACATCT
>NZ_JBLZFZ010000063.1:0-39826 GCF_050753385.1 Pantanalinema rosaneae CENA516 | reverse complement strand
AGATGTGTATAAGAGACAGGGGTAAGGATTGGATGAGGGTGAGCCAGAACAGCATAGGGATTTCCTGTAATCAATACAATTTGGCAAAAGATGATCGGGAACTGAAAATTAGGAGTCGGATGGAGGGGGATTATTGAACCAGCGATCGCTGTCAGCACTATCTTTAGCAATTACGAGATAGTAGGATCCCTGGCGATCGATCACCACAACTTTGTCGCCGCGTCGGGGGATGGTAGTAGCCCAGTCGGGTAAAACGGTGGCAATGCTAACTAAGTTTCGGGCAGGATCGAGGACATCCACTTGGGCAATGCGGTTTTCTTGACTGTGATGCAGACTGGCAGAACTGACGGTGCCAATGCAGCCAATCAAGCGATCGCTGCTGGCATCTTCGCCAAACTGAGCAAATACCTTGCCGACTGGACGCGCAATCAGACTGCCAAGGGTCAATGACAGGAACAGTGTGGTAGCCAGAACGAAGCCACTCCACAAGCCAGCCGGAACCTGCCCGATCGCCACTCCCACCACGACATTCAGCAGCCAGCCCAGGACACCAATCAGGCTGAGATCGGTTGCTAACAATAACACTAAGGGTGCTTTGCCAAATCCCAACCAAGCCAGGATCTGGGTGGCGCTGAAGTCGCTATCCGTTTCGGCATCCAGATCGAGCAACCCCTGATCGACATCGGCATCCAGGTCATCGTCGCCGCCCCCTGTGAGAATGACGGTCAGAAATAAAAGGATTCCCATCCCCAGGAAAATCCAATAGGGTAGGTTCATCAGGCTAAATAACATACAGCACCGGATGCGTCGATTCACATCCACGTTAGCCGCGATCGTCTATCTCAGGGGGGAGATTGCGAAAATTTTTAATGAATCATGTGTTAACAATAACTATGCACTTGGTTGGCGATCGTTCATGAACCGTTTTCCTTTCATCCCAATTTCTGCCACTTTATTACCGTTGGTGGGCGCGTTTACCTGCGGTCAATCAGCCGTGATGGCTCAATCGGCGTTGCATCTGGCCTATCCACCCAACAACCATGAGACAACAGCGAGCCAAATTTTTTTAATTGGGACGGCTCCTCCCAGCGGGACAGTGCGGGTGAATGGTCAGACGATCGCGCGGAGTAGTGCCGGACATTTTGCTCCCAGCTTTCCGCTACAGTTGGGAACCAATCAGTTCACACTAAACTATGGCAACCAGCAAATGCAGTTGACGGTAATCCGCTTGCCTGCTGAACCGCCTACCCCGGTCGGAGCGACCTTTGCCCCCGATTCCATCACCCCTGCCGTGGATCTGGCGCGATTACCGAATGAGCCGATTTGCTTTAGTGCGATCGCTCCAGCGAATGCAACGGTGTCCGTAAAGTTAGTAGACCAAACGATTCCTCTAGAGTTTCAACCACAACGTAACTTACCCCCGAATAGTGCGGTGTTGACCGGGCAAAATCAACCGGTTGCCACTTCTGCTGGTAAGTTTCAGGGTTGTGTGCGAACGGTTTTATTAGGAGACTTGGGCAAGCCAGAGTTTCAATTAGCGTTGGGCGATCGCCGCAATAGCCAGGTTGCTCCTGGTAGTATCCGGATTCTGTCGCCGGAACAGCTAGAAGTGGCAGAAGTCACCGCCGAAGCCGGAACCGCTCGTACAGGTCCGAGTACCGATTATTCGCGTCTGACTCCACTCCCCAAAGGCACTCAAGCGGTGATCACGGGCATGGAAGGCGATTGGCTGCGGTTAGATTACGGTGCCTGGATTCGGCGGAGCGAAGTGCAAATTCGCAAAACCTCCGTACCACCCAATTCCTTAATCCGTAGTGTCAAAGCTAGACAGGTGGGTGATTGGACAGAGGTGGTGTTTCCCCTGCAAGTGCCTGTGCCTGTGAGTGTGCAGCAGGGCGATCGCAGCTTTACCCTGACGTTGCATAACACCACTGCTCAGACCGACACGATTAAACTAGATGATGATCCATTGATCTCCCGCCTCGATTGGCAGCAAACGGCTCCCGGACAGGTGGAATACAAATTTAATCTGAAAACGACTCAACAATGGGGCTACACGTTGCGCTATGAGGGCACTAGCCTGGTATTGTCGCTGAAACATCCACCCAAGGTTAACCGGGGAGCGACCAACTCTAAAACGGCACTAGCGGGAGTCAAAATTCTGCTGGATCCGGGACACGGCGGGGAGGAAGATACGGGCGCGACGAGTCCCACGGGCTATCCAGAGAAGGATATGACGTTAATCATGTCCAAGTTAGTCCGCGATCGCCTGGTGCAACGGGGGGCAACGGTGGTGATGACGCGGGAAGCAGATATCGATGTGCCTCTACAAGATCGGGTGAACCTGATCCAAAAAACGCAACCCGCGATCGCGCTCAGTGTGCATTACAATGCTTTGCCCGATGATGGTGATGCGCTCAAAACCCAGGGAGTGTCAGCCTTTTGGTATCATGCCCAGGCTCATAGTCTGGCAGTGTTTTTGCACAACTATTTGGTCAAGACGCTCAATCGTCCGTCTGATGGGGTGTTTTGGAATAATCTGGCATTAACTCGTCCGGCGAATACACCATCGGTGTTGCTGGAACTTGGCTTTATGATTAATCCCACCGAGTTCGAGTGGATTATGAATCCCCAGGAACAACAACGGTTAGCCACAGCGATCGCGGATGGCATCACGGAATGGGTACGGCAAGCGAAATGAGTGACCCTATTAACTCCTATCCACTAGAGGATGCTGCCATGATGCGGCGGTGTCTGGAATTGGCGCGGCAGGCGTTAGGCAAAACGGCTCCCAATCCGTTAGTCGGTTCTGTGGTTGTGCAGGATGGGGTAGTTGTTGGCGAAGGCTTCCATCCGGCGGCGGGACAGCCCCATGCGGAGGTATTTGCGCTGCGACAGGCGGGCGATCGGGCAAAGGGGGCAACCCTGTATGTGAATCTGGAACCCTGTAACCACTATGGACGGACTCCTCCCTGTTCGGAGGCGGTGATTGCGGCGGGAGTCGATCGCGTGGTGGTGGGGATGGTTGACCCGAATCCCCAGGTGGCAGGGACAGGAATAGCGCGGTTGCGATCGGCTGGCATCGAAGTAACAGTTGGGGTGGAGGAAGCCGCCTGTCAGGAATTGAATGAGGCGTTTGTCTACCGGATTCAACATTACTCTCCCCTGGGGATTCTCAAGTATGCGATGACGCTGGATGGCAAAATTGCCACGACGACGGGACATAGTGCCTGGGTGACGAGTCCGGCTGCCCGATCGCTGGTGCATCAACTCCGGGTGGCGTGTGATGCGGTCGTAGTGGGAGGTAACACCGTCCGGCAGGATAATCCGTTGTTAACCAGTCGCCAGGAGTCACCTACCCCGTTACGAGTGGTAATGAGCCGATCGCTCGATTTACCGACAGAGGCTCAGTTATGGAATACGGCGATCGCTCCTACCCTGGTGGTCACGGCTCCGGGAACTCGACCGGAGAGGCAAACCATCTTGCAACAACAAGGTGTAGAAATTCTCGAACTTGATCCCCTGACTCCCGCCGCGTTAATGGCAGAGTTTTACGATCGGGGGTTTCTCAGTGTCCTGTGGGAATGTGGCGGCAATTTAGCTGCCCAGGCGATTGCGGATGGTTCTATTCAAAAGGTGATGGCGTTCATTGCCCCGAAAATAATTGGCGGCAGTACGGCTCCGTCTCCAGTGGGCGATCTCGGTTTAACGGAAATGACGCAAGCGAAAAGGTTGGAACGACTGAAATGGCGAACGATCGGTGAGGATCTTCTGATTGAAGGGAATTTAGTAGCTGAGTAGTGCCTCTCTACTCCGGTAAAAAGCTGGCATCAAGGATTTGCTCTGAGGCGTAAGGACAGCCGACTGGAAATGTCGCGATCGGTAATTCCGTTTCATCTGCGGCTTGTTCGCGAGCATTTTCGTAACACTCTGCCAATACCTCTTGCAAATAAGGCACTAAACTCGGTGAATCATTTAAATCATCATTGATTCGTCGCCGATGCTCCCGCATACTGCCTCGCCAACTCCCAGAGCGGCAGTCTGGTTGATATTGCCATTTCAGCAAATGGAGCAGCACCACAATGAGATTACTTTTCAGGCTTTTGCGCTCTCGCCGTGACATCTCCTCAATTTCCTCAATCAGGTTTGCCCAATCGACGGCAGCGTAATTTTGAGTTCGCAGTTGCTCCACTGTTGTCTCAACCCAATGCACAAAGTCGGTTTGATAGAGATTGGTTTGATTAGCGTGTAGTTCGGCTGTCATCGATCGTTTTGCCTGAAACACCTGACTTCATTCTAAAGCCAGGGCTCTTTGGATCACGGCGATCGTCTCTGCGACCATCCGTTCTTCCCGAAACAGGTTGGCGGCGCGTTGATGGCACACTTGTCCGATCTGCTGTCGTAAGGCAGCATCCCTACCCCAGACTTGTAAGGTTTGAACTAACTCGCGAATCATGGCTTGCGGATCAAAAATTGGTGCAGTGAGTAATTTCCCGGTGTCTCCCAAACCTTCGGGAATACCACTGACCGAGGAAGCCGCGACAGGTAAACCTTTAGCCATTGCTTCCATCATGGCTAGTGGCAAACCCTCGGATTCGGATGACAACACAAAAATATCGCTGGCATCCAGCCAATCGTTAATGTCCTCCAGTTCTCCCAGAAACTTGACGCGATCGCTCACTCCTGCCTGATTCACCCATTGCTTCAAGTGGTCTTCTAACGTCCCTTTGCCTGCCCAAGCAAAGTAGAGATTTTCCCAGACTGGGAGTTGCTTGAGTTGCTTAATTGCCGCGATTTGATACTGATAGCCTTTGATAATATCTAACCGAGCAGCCGTGAAACAGACCACAGCCTCCGACGGAATCCCCCATTGTTGCCGCAACCGCGATCGCACCTCGGGCTGGGCTGGCTCAAAGTAGTAGGAGGGTCGCCCACAATAAATCACTTGACCTTTATCGGGGGCGAGTCCGAATAGTTTACGCAGTAATTCCAGATTGTTCTGAGATACCGCAATTACCGCTTTCGCTGCGATATATTGCTGTGCCAGTTCCGCGTAGGCTTGGGGCACTTCCTTCGGTTTAATTGGATGCACCAGATGTTCCACAATGATCAAAGGAATGCCTAACTGAATCGCCGATCGCTTAACAAAAAAATTCGCTACCGGGCCGCCATTACTGGCAATCACCAGATCCGGTTTGGCTTCCTGAATCACGCGATCGGCATCTGCCGCCTTGGCGGACTCTAACCAAATGTGACGGATGCCCATCTGTTTCTGGGGCTGGGCAAACCAATCCGCTCGCTGGCGAGTTTGCTCCATGCCCACGGAACCAAACATCTCGACTAACGAGTCGGGAATATCCTGCACATAGGTTAGCTGATACCCTAGAGTAGCCAGCGCCCCCAAAATCGAGTGGTTGTAATGCAAAATACCGCCGATCGCGGGAGAAGCGTAAAGCAAAATGTGCTGTGTCACGTTAGTCCAGGGGAAACAGTGTGTTTTTCAGTGTGGTGATTCCAACCTACAACCGCCAACCGATTTTAGAAAAATGTTTGCGGGTTCTAGAGCAGCAGCACTATCAGTCTGCCCAAATCACTGGCTATGAAGTCGTTGTCGTGGATGATGGTTCTACTGACAAGACGGTGGAATGGTTGCAAACCCATGCCCAAGAACTGCCCCATGTCCGGTTATTTTTACAGGATCATCAGGGTCCTGCCGCTGCTCGAAATTTAGGTGTCCAAAAAGCGTTGGGTGACACGATTATTTTCATTGATAGTGATCTGGTTGTCACGCCCAACTTTCTCCAGGCCCATGCCGATGCTTTGATCAATGGTCAACGATCGCTGGGGCACGATCGCATCTTTACCTACGGCTGGGTGATCAATACTTGCAACTTTGATGATCCCACTTCGGAACCGTTTAAAGTGACGGACTATTCTCGCGCCTACTTCGCGACCGGGAATGTGGCGATCGCTCGGAAATGGTTAGAACAAGCGGGATTGTTTGATACTCGCTTTCAACTCTATGGCTGGGAAGATCTGGAACTCGGAGTCCGGCTCAAGCAATTGGATTTAACTCTGATTAAATGCCCCGAAGCCGTCGGCTATCACTGGCATCCACCTTTCACCCTGGATCAACTGCCTCGCTTGATTGATAAGGAGATTCAACGTGGCAGAATGGGGGTGTTGTTCTACCAAAAACATCCCACCTGGGAAGTCCGGATGATGATCCAGATGACCTGGCTCCACCGTATCCTTTGGGGGGTATTGTCCTTAGGGGGCTGGCTGAACGAACGCACGATGGCTCCCTTGTTGCAATGGCTGATTGATCGCGGCAAACCGCAGTTAGCCTTAGAAGTTGCCCGAATTTTCCTCAATTGGTATAACGTTCAGGGCGTGTATGACGCTTACGCCGAACTGCGATCGCTGAAACAGGTTTAGCAAGTGTTCCGCTTGCTGTGTTACCCTGGAAAAGTTGTCTAAATTCACACATCCAGGCTTTCGGGTGTTTTTTAGTGATTTTTAGCTGTGGAGAAGAAGGTGTAGTCTTGCTGATTATCAGCCTGATTGCCCCCCTAGCCCCCCAACGTTGGGGGGAACTAGAGGCGATCAAAGTCCCCCAGGATTGGGGGATTTAGAGGGCGTTTGAAAAGTCACAATCGTTATCTGAACTGCCCCCCTAACCCCCCAATTCTGGGGGGAACCGGATTCAAAGTCCCCCAGAATTGGGGGATTTAGGGGGCTAGTGCAATCGTTTTGATACTTTTAAAACATCCTCTTAGGGGGCGGTCTGCTTGGCTCAGCTTCATTCTGAGATTCGGTAACATCTATGTTTCTGATTCGCTCCCAGCTAATCATAAAATCGCTAACAGCTACCTGGATGGAGGATTAACCCGAACACAGGAGTTCAAATCAATATGCCAGTTGTTTCGTTGGCTCAATTGCTCGAGTCAGGGGTTCACTTTGGGCACCAAACCCGCCGCTGGAACCCCAAAATGGATCCCTATATCTACACGGCTCGGAATGGGGTTCACATCATTGACCTGGTTCAGACTGCCAAGTTAATGGACGATGCTTATAACTACGTCCGGACGGCATCTGAACAAGGCAAAAAGTTTCTGTTTATTGGTACTAAGCGGCAAGCTGCCGGAATTGTGGCACAGGAAGCCAGCCGTTGTGGTTCCTACTATGTCAACCAACGCTGGTTGGGCGGTATGTTGACCAACTGGGTGACGATTAAAACCCGGGTCGATCGCTTGAAGGAACTGGAACGCCGGGAAGAAACCGGAGCGCTGGATCTGCTGCCGAAGAAAGAAGCGTCGATGCTGCGGCGGGAACTGGAGAAACTGCAAAAGTATCTGGGTGGCATTAAAGCCATGCGGAAGATTCCCGATATCGTGGTGATTGTGGATCAACGGCGGGAATATAATGCAGTGCAGGAATGTCAGAAGCTGGGGCTTCCGATCGTCTCCCTGCTAGATACCAACTGCGATCCAGATTTGGTGGATATCCCCATTCCAGCCAACGACGATGCCATTCGGTCGATTAAGCTAATCGTGGGCAAGTTGGCTGATGCGATCTATGAAGGTCGGCATGGTCAACCTGACATGGAAGATGATTACGAAGATTACGATGGGGCTGAAGAGGAGTACGAGTACGATGAGACCGACTCCTACAGCGGCGATGACGAAGACGAATCGGAAGAGTAGCCATTCGTGGGTTGTCAGTAATCAATAAGTTGATGAGTGATGAGTTGATCCCCAACGCCATCACTCATCTTGGTTGGGAAATTGCTCACAACGAACTAGGAATTTAAGAGACATGGCGGACATCTCAGCAAAATTAGTCAAAGAACTGCGCGAAAAAACCGGCGCAGGCATGATGGATTGCAAAAAGGCTTTGACGGAAACCGACGGTGACATTGAAAAAGCTGCCGAGTGGCTCCGCAAGAAAGGGATCTCGTCTGCTGAGAAGAAGGCAGGCAAAGTCACCGCAGAAGGGTTAGTCGATAGTTACATCCATACCGGTGGTCGCATTGGGGTGTTGGTGGAAGTCAACTGCCAAACCGATTTCGTGGCTCGCAACGAAGATTTCAAAACCCTGGTCAGCGACATTGCCAAGCAGGTTGCGGCTTGCCCCCAGGTGGAATACGTCAAGGTTAGCGATATTCCTGCTTCTCTGGTGGAGAAAGAGAAAGCGATCGAAATGGGTAAGGATGACCTGGCTAACAAGCCGGAAAACATGCGCGAGAAAATCGTGCAAGGTCGGATCGATAAGCGCCTGAAAGAGCTGTGCTTGTTAGATCAGCCCTATATCCGCGATCAAAATCTCACAGTTGAAGAACTGGTGAAACAGTACATCTCTAAACTGGGCGAAAACATCCAAATTCGTCGGTTTGTCCGATTCGTGCTGGGTGAAGGTATCGAGCGGGAGGAAACCGATTTCGCAGCAGAGGTGGCAGCCCAAATGGGTGTGAAGACCGAAGAAGCTCCGGCGGCTGAACCTGCGGCAGCAGAACCCTTAGCTGAAGCAGAACCAGCCGCAGAACCCGCTAAGGCAGAAGCCAAGAAAGACAGCGGTAAGAAAGATGGCGGCAAGAAAAAGAAAAAATAGTCGCTAATTATGAGGATGGTTAAAACGTTAGAAGTGCTACTTGGAACTGCCCCCCTAGCCCCCCAATTCTGGGGGGAACTGGCTTAGGCTTGAAAGTCCCCCAGAATTGGGGGATTTAGGGGGCGAATGCAAAGTACTTTAGATACTTTTCAACTATTCTCTAAGGCTCTAAAGTTTGTTTTAGCGATCGAGGCAGGTTTAAACTCTTGCCTCGATTCTTTTATGGAGCATTGGGTGACTCGATTGAGCGATCGAGACTATGGCGGTTTACTTTAAGCCGAAAACCCTACCTGTTTGGGCATGTTTGAACGCTCTGATTCGGGTAGAGTTAAATAGGGATAACTTCCTATAAAGAATGATGAACTTCTGTTAGCGAACAGAGTTTCTGTGAAGTTTGGGAGAGTTTGGGCATGATCACGGCGTTAACAGTACTGCTGGCACTCGGCTTTCTAGCTTGGGGATTTTTCCGCGCTAAACCGTTTGGCAAGTTAGGCATTCTTGCCTGGTTACAGTCTGTCGTCTTAATGGCTCCCTGGCTCTTATTCTTCACTCTCTTCGCGGCGGGCATCTATCTAAATCTCATCGGTGTTCTGTTCTTATTCCTGCTTTCGACTGGGTTATACATCTACCTGGGCAATCGCTTGCGAGCAATGGGGCAGGATGTTTTGCTCTCCCGACGAGCCGCCGCCATGGCAGAAGCTGCAAAGGAATCGGCACAACCAAATGCTGCAACGGACACTGAATCTAGCCAATCTCAATCAACTACTGCGACAACCCTACAGGAACCGGATGTCGTTCCCTTGCCAGCAGAAGATCTGAAAGCGATTCAAGGCATTTTTGGCTTAGATACGTTCTTCGCCACTGAAACCATTCCCTATCAGGAAGGCGCGATTTTCCGGGGAAATCTGCGGGGAGAACCGGAGGCTGCCTATACTCGCCTATCTACTAGCTTGCAGGAACGCTTGGGCGATCGCTATCGCTTGTATCTGGTGGAAAATCAGGATGGTAAGCCAGTGGTGATTATTCTGCCAAGTACCCGCGATCCTAAGCCGATGACCCTGTTCCAAAAGGGATTTGCGGTGGTGCTGTTGCTGGTGACGATCGCCTCCTGTATGGAAAGTGCCAGTGTGATGCTGGGCTTTGATCTGCTGGAATCCCCCGATAAATTCATGGCAACTGTGCCGATCGCCCTGGGACTGCTGGGTGTGTTATTCGCCCATGAACTGGGGCACTGGATCATGGCACGCCGCTATCAGGTTAAACTCAGCTATCCGTTCTTCATTCCTAGTATTCCGATCGGCTCCTATGGGGCGCTAACTCGGTTTGATTCTCTGTTGCCCAACCGCAATGTCCTGTTTGATATTGCCTTTGCGGGGCCAGCGGTCGGTGGCTTGATTTCGTTGGCAATGCTGATGACGGGCTTGTTGCTATCCCACGAAGGCAGTTTATTCCAGGTGCCCTCTGAATTCTTCCAGGGATCCATTTTGGTCGGAACTCTCACCCGTGTGGTGTTACAAGAGTCCTTACAGCAACCGATCGTCGATGTCCATCCCTTAGTAGTGTTGGGTTGGCTGGGGTTAGTGATTAATGCCCTGAATCTCATGCCTGCCGGACAGTTAGATGGTGGACGGATTGTGCAATCGATCTATGGTCGCAAAATTGCCGGACGGACGACGATCGGGACATTGATCATTCTCGGTTTAGCCTCCCTGGTGAACCCATTGGCATTGTACTGGGCGATTTTGGTGTTGTTCTTGCAACGCGACCTGGAACGCCCCAGTTTGAATGAATTGACTGAACCCGATGATGCGAGAGCGGCATTAGGCTTGCTAGCCTTGTTTTTAATGATTGTCACATTACTGCCATTGACCCCTGCTCTCGCCGGTCGCTTGGGAATTGGCTCTTAGGAATGAGAACTCATTAATTTCGATATTTTCTTGTACGGGCGAACAGCCGTTCGCCCCTTCAGAGGACAAAATATCCGGTCTTATTTATATGATCCTTATTAACTCGACTTTAGACTAAATGCAATTTTCCGCTATATGTAAGGGCGAATGACCGTTCGCCCCTCCTAAATATGGGGTATTTTTTGAATTGGTCTAAACTTCAGTTATTAACTGAAGGCGATCGCATCAGTGAGATTGGTGATGCCAGCCCCATTGAGGGTAAATACCTGCCCAGTGCAGATAAAACAGCTACAGCCTGCTTGGGGTGGGGCGGCTCCGGCAGTTGGCAATTGAGTGGCTTCAGGGGTTGAATTGGTGGTTAGGCTGGTTGCTGTCGTATCATTAATCCCAACGATCGTGTAACCGCTATCGGCAAGTAACGCCCGATCGATCAGGCTAGGTTCGTACAGGTTATATAACCAACCGTAGGACATGATGGATTGGATGGAGGGGGCAGGGTGTTGCAGATCGGCTTGGAGTGTCACATAGTTACCTCCATTCGCCGTTCTGGAGTAGCCTCCCTGCCCATCCCATCCCAGAAAAATGCCATTGCTGCGATCGACACGGTTGTAGCCGATCCAGTTCATGCCTAATAGCCCCAGAGTGTGACCAATTTCATGCAGGACGATTTGATACAGTTGCCATAGTCCTACGGCGCTTTCGTCCGTAAAGACGGCGGTATTGATGGCAATCTGACCCACCCGTGGCATTGGGTCTGTGACACCTGGATAGTAGTTGGGCACCCACCCACCAAATTGATACTCGGGGCTGCCGAAGCCGCCTTCAGGGGCACCGGGTTGTAAGTTATTCACAAATACAACTAAATCATCGACGATGCGCTTGGTGTCAAAGGTGGAGGTGCGGGGGCCAGAACTATCCATGCGGGCGATCGCGGTGCTGCCGGTGGCATTTAACTGTAAACTAGCCCATTCATTGGCAATCAATGCTGCCCAATCGTTAGCGGCTTTTTGGGCAACGGCTTGTCGAGTGGCATTCCAGAAGCCGGAGGTGTCATTGCGGAAGTCCAGATCGATATTAAAGCGGGTCGGATCGGGCGCATAGGTATTGTAAATTGTGCCCAGGTCATAAACTCCTGTGCCAACGAAGCCGCCTGTAAGGCTATAGCTAATGGTGTTGCCTGTGAGGCGATGATCACTACTGCCATCTACCTCGGCAATCAACCGTACCGTTCGGGCTTGATTCCAGTCCGTTGGGGTGAAGGTGATGGCATTTTGAGTCCCGTTCGCTATATTGCCATCTGCATCCACCACCAGGAAATCTCCGGTCGTGAAGGTCAGCGTTACGTTTGTGGTGGGAGCCTCGTTTAACTGAATCTGAAAACTGCCAGCATCCCCTTCCTGCCGGGAAAAGGATAGCTGACTGAGGCTGACTAAGCTGGATGGCGTGGAGAGGTCCTGTAATGCCAAACTGCCAGGATGACTCAGGGCATTCTTACCGGATAAAGCCGGAGCCGCCGAAATTGCCAGGGAGCGATCGTAGGTCAGACCATTCATTACCCAGATCCCCAGCGCTCCAGAGGTGTGTGATTGCCAGAGCAGATCAGGCTTGCCGTCACCATCAAAATCTCCAGTGCCTTGAAGTTCCCAGGTGATATCTGCTGATGGTAACAAATGCATACTAGAAACGGCGGTGCCATTCATCAACCAGATGAAATTTTCGCCAGTCAGGTTATTGCGCCACAGCACATCAACTTGCCCATCCTGGTTAAAATCGGCAACTCCGTGGATTTTGAGGTTGCTCCCAACGACGTTGGGTAAATTAACGGATTCGATCAGGGTGGTACCATTCATCAACCAAATGCCATTGGCTCCAGTGGTGTAATCACGCCAGACCAAATCTGGATGCCCATCTCCGTTGAAATCTCCTATGCCATGAATCCGCCAGTGGGTTGGGACTGGATCGCCGATCGTGACCGTGGAGAGGAGAGTGCTACCCTGCATTAACCAGACTTCGTTACTGCCAGTTTCAGCATGTCGCCACAGGATATCGGAATAACCATCGCCGTTAAAATCACTTGTTCCTTGAATGCGCCAATTCGGATCGGCAACGGGAGTTAATTCTAGGAAACAGGTCACCGTTGTCCCGTTCATTAACCAAACCAGATTCTGTCCAGTTGTATAGTCGCGCCACAGTAAGTCAACATTGCCATCTTGATTAAAGTCACCGTGTAACTTCGATGCTGATGGTGATTGGACTACTGGCGAGTCGATAGTTGGAGGGTCACTGGCGATGACGGTATCTGCGGCATCCGTGGAAATGGTGCTACTGGATTGAGATTGAGAGAGCCAATCAGCAGCGCCAGAAAATCCCCCAAAGGGTGTTGGTCGTAACCCTGAACCAGCCGTAGGTGGCACGATCGTCCGCGATCGTAAACAGGGTTGCAGAGGGTCAACGTAATTAGGAGATTTCACTGGCATCATGACAGTTCAACAGGGTATATTTTTGTACTTAGCGTCTCATATAGCCGTCTAAAAAATAGCCTATTCAGCGATATTACCGAGAAGCTTTATGTAATCTTTATTCTTACAGAAATGGGTTATTCAAAATTTCATCAACGCCACTATCGAAGAGGGTAAGAAGAAATTGATCGAAGGAAAATTAATATTTCTTCTTAAATACAGAGTAGATTCAGGCTCGATTGTCCGATTGATATTTGGATCACATAACTGCTAATAAACTAGCGGTTTAAACACAGGAACTCCTGCAAAAACTAATCGGCATCACGCTGTGAATAACCTGCAATGATGCAGATTGGCGTTAACTGTAATTGAACTGAAATCTGGTGATACACCTATATCGAGGGATGAATTAGCTACCCCGGTAATGCCAGTTCACATCCTAGAAAGGGATTTATCTTTAGGTTGATGCCCCAGATAGCAACCAAACATGGCTGAACACTGTGATGAAGAGAAGCTGCCATAAACTTGATACTTATTCCTCTTATAGCCGAGTTTGCAGCGAATGTCTACATTAAAAGATTTTTTACTGGATTGTTATGGGTTCTCTCTGTCTATTGCTCCGTTTGAATCCCCCTTCTAAGTAATTTCTCGGAACTCATAGTGGGTCTTTACTGTAATTCTAGGAATAGGTGGGAGTAGTTACGGATGATGCAACTTTCACATCCCTGTTACTAAATAGTGGTGTTGGCTGAGTAAACTATTGTCACTGCACCCATCATCGTCACGGTTAGAGATCGCTAGCGCTACTGTTCCATCGCCTCATACTCGGAAGAATTCATCACCTATGTTGGGTAAAGTCATTGGGAGTCGCTACCAAATTACCCGTCACCTGGGGGGCGGTGGTTTCGGTCAGACCTATCTGGCTGAGGATTTTCACCTGCCAGGAAATCCTCAGTGTGTGGTCAAGCAGTTGAAGCCACGAACCGACGACCCAGAGGCACTGCAAGCTGCCAGACGGTTATTTAATACGGAGGCGGAAGTGCTCTATACCCTGGGGAGCCATGACCAGATTCCCCGGTTATTTGCTCACTTTGAAGAAAATCAGGAATTCTATCTGGTTCAAGAATTTATTCAAGGGGAGGTCTTGAGCCAGGAGTTGAAAGCTTGCCGAGTGTTCACTGAATCGGAAGTAGTTCAGTTATTACAGGAAGTTCTGACGGTACTGGAATTTGTGCATCAACAACAGGTGGTGCATCGGGATATTAAGCCCTCTAATTTGATTCGTCGCCACGGCGATCGCCGCATGATCTTGATTGATTTTGGGGCAGTCAAACAAATTAGTATGCCGGGGGCAGAGGCGCAAAGCTCAGACACACTCACGATCGCAGTCGGTTCCTCAGGGTATATGCCGAGTGAGCAATTGGCAGGCAAACCCCGCTTTAGTAGTGATATTTATGCCGTGGGCATGCTGGCAATTCAGTGTTTGACCGGAATTAATCCCAAAAAATTGCCGGAGGATCCGAAAACGGGGGAAATTGTTTGGCGCGATCGCACAAAGGTAAGCGCCAAGCTGGCAGATATTCTGGATCAGATGGTGCGCTATGACTTTCGTCAGCGTTATCCCTCGGCGCAGGAAGCCTTAGCTGCGTTGCAGCCCTTAACCCATGTCACAACGGTTGCTACCTTGTTAGCGGAACCCATTCTGGTCAGTATGGATGGGCATCTCGCCTGGTTAGAGCGGGGGGATGAATTGTTCCAGTTGCAACGCTACAAAGAAGCGGTGTCTGCCTACGATAAAGTGATCCAGGCGCAGCCGCAGGATTATGTTGCCTGGTTCAAGCGGGGGTTATCCCTGGAAAATTTGCGCTGCTATGAGGATGCCGTGGCTTCCTACGATCGCGTGGTGCATCTGCAACCCGATGATTACCTGGCGTGGTACAAGCTAGGAGTTGCCTTAGATTTGCTCCAGCGCTACCAAAACGCTCTCCAGGCTTACGATCGCGTTGTGGAACTGCAACCGGATAATTACTGGGCATGGCACGATCGCGGTAAGACGCTGGAAAGTATGCAGCAATTTGAGGATGCCGTAGCCTCCTACGATCGAGCGGTGCAGCTCAAGCCAGATTTCCAACTGGCGATCGCTAGCCGTAAGCGGGTGTTGAGTAATCTCAAACAGGTCGATACCTTATATCACCTGCAACACTATGATGAGGCGGTGGCTTCCTGCGATCGCGCCATTCAACAAAATCCAGAGGATACGTTGGCGTGGTTAATGCGGGGTATGGCGATGGAAAACCTGCAACGGTATGACGAAGCGATCGCCGCCTATGAACAGGTGGTGAGTATTCAACCGGATGATCATGTTGCCTGGTTTAAGCAAGGAACGGTGTTAGAACAGTTGCAACGCTATGACGAGGCGCTAGCGGCTTATCACAAGGTTGTGCAATTACAGCCCGATAACTACTGGGCATGGTACGACCGGGGGCGGTTGCTAGAGAGTTTGCAACAGGTCGAGGAAGCGATCGCTTGTTACGATCGGGTGGTGCAACTGAAGCCCGACTTTCAAGCGGCGGTTGAAGCTCGGACTCGGGTATTAAAACAATTGCATCATAGTGTAATTGCTGTTGCCGACGAAGAGGATGACGAAACGGTCTTCTCCAGTGCCTCTGGCGATTATTCCAGTCCAACGTCCAAAATGTTGCTGCTGAAGCGAGGAATTCCGGCAATTTCACCAACATCCGCGCCTCCAGAACCGGCGGTTGCTCATCCTGTGCCAACTTCGGAAGACACGACTACGGTACGATCGCTGCCACGGACTGAACCAACGCGAGTCTTGATGTCTCCTGGTCGGGTAGAGGAACGGACGGTGATCCGGCAACCAGCACTGGAGCCGAGCGATCCCACAACGATTACAACGGTCAAGCCGGGAAATGCTGAGGCGACGAAGGACTATTGGGTGTGGTTTCAGAAAGGACGGGCTTTAGAAAAACTGCAACGGTATGCTGAGGCGTTAGCGGCTTACGATCGCGCGAGCCAGATCCGCACCGATGACCCGGATCTCTGGCGGTGGCGAGGGAATGTGCTGTACACCTTAGGACACTATGAGGAAGCGGTAGAGTCCTACAACCAGGCGATTCAACTGAAGCCGGATAGTGCGGATTTTTGGTGTTGCCTCGGTGGCTCATTAGCCCGATTAAAGCGTTACCAGGATGCCTTAATTGCCTTCGATCGCGCCATTCAACTGCGTCCCAATCGGCATAACCTCTGGCATTGGCGGGGACGCGTCCTGCGGGAACTTCAGCGCTATCCGGAAGCCTTACAATCCTTTGAGCAAGCGATCGCCATCAAGCCGGATTTTCAACCTGCGGCGAACGATCGCGATCGGTTACAGAAGCAACTCCAACGAGTCAGCACCCAACAGAATTTACCTGTTTAAAGCTGGCAAATTAAAGCTGGCAAACTCTCCCCAATCAGCAGATCTATAGGGCTTGCTGAGCAATTCCCATTAGCGATCGCCGCAACATGAGAGTGATCAAAGGGCGGTTTTCGGGTATGCTATGCCTCTACAGGGTCTAGATGGTTAACAGAATTTGGTGATCTGCATCTAGCCAGGTAGACAGTTTCCAAACTGTCACATTGTAGAAAACTTTTTTAGTTCCCGCCGCGTCATGGCAGACATCAGTACACGACAGAGGTATCGACCTCATTCATCAACTACCATGAACACTTCATCCAGAGTGACAGTAGCCGCACTGGCTACTTTGACCGCAGCATCGTTTGGCAATGTTTCCCCCGCATCGGCAGCAGGCATGTTCGGTCAGCAGGAAGTCGATCAGAATAAGTTTGCGTTGATTGCTTCCCCATATTCCAATGGTACTGCGCATCAGCTTCTTATTGTAGAACAGATCAGTAATGCCCGTCCATGCTGGAGTGAGAGTCCGGCTGGCTCCGTGACGGCGATCAATCCCTTGTTAACCGAGTTTGACTTTACTAATATCTGTGGTCGCAGCATTGACAGTAATGGCTACTCCCTGCGGGCAGCCGGGGAGGATCAAAACTGGAAGTATAGCCTGCGCGTGGCAAAGAGAGATAACGATATTCTGTTGCTCGGAACTCCAACCAGCGATCGCTCGGCTCCCGAATTGTTAATTGGTCGGGTACGGGGTAATACGAATGGGTTTGCCAAAATCCATCTAGAACCGGGATGGCGACTGACCAAGCGGGTCTATAACGGTAGCGCTTTGGGGCACATTTACTTAACGAATGACCAGACGATCGCTAGTCTGAATGCCTCTGCTTTAGCCGTTAGACCCCCGATTACAACGCCTACACTGCCAACTACTCCGGTGAAGCCACCCACCCCAACTCCAACTCAGCCGACCAATCCGCCGGTTGTCACCCAGCCCGTCACCCCCTCGCCCGTAACAGGTAAACCGATCACCCAGCCGCCGACGGTTCCTCCTGTATCGAGCAAGCCAGTGACCCAGCCGCCAACGGTTCCTCCCGTGTCGAGCAACCCGGTGACACAACCGCCGACCGCTACTAACCCAACTCAGCCTCAGGCTGAAGCGAAGAAGTATCCCTGGTGGCAGTTCTGGAATTGGGGCAAACAACAGGTACAACCGACTTCCACCCAAACCGCTGCTCCCAGGGTACTGAGCCCGGTCGTTGTGCCGACTGTTCCCGTGAATAACTAGGGGGATGGCATCATTGTTGCAACTGGCAGCGGCAGCCGCATGATGAGATTGCGCCTCGATCGAAGGACTAGATGAGTGGAATGCCTTGTGGCTGTTATCCTTTGGGTGGCAACCAAGGCATTCTTTCCTGTGTGTAAGTTGAACGATTCGGATTCCTCGCTGACAACCCAAATTACGACAACGCTGGAGCAACTGCGGCAGCTAACCCAAACCAGCGTCCAAACGGGCTGGCGCTATTGGCAGGGTGATTTGCCAGTGGCAGAGGCAACCTGCTCTGAGCATTGGTCAACCTGGACAACCGCGACTCTCAACGCGAGAGATCATCTGCCCTGGGACAAAGGACGACAGGTGCGCTGGTTTACTCAAGTCATTACCGTTCCGGCGGCGTTACAAGGGTATCCCCTGGAGGGGCTATGCCTGCGGTTGGCGCTCTTGTGGTGGGCAGAAGTCGCTCAGGTGTATGTCAATGGTGAGCTAGTACAGGAGGGAGACTTATTTGATTGTGCGCCTCGCTTATTGCTGAGTCCTCAGGTCAAGCCCGGAGAGACGATCGCGATCGCGCTGCGGTTAGTCAGTCCCAATCATGATGATGGGGCATTAATGAAATCGGTCTGCCATTATGAGGCTCCGGATGCAGAGCAGCCTCTGGAACCGAGTTTTGTTGCCAATGAATTTGCCGTACTCCATCGGTTTCTAGACCAGTTTGTGCCGGAACAATTACCTGAATTCGCTACAGTCCTGGAGCAAATTCCCTGGTCTACACTCAATTCTGCTTCCAGTTCTCGGCAAGCCTTTGATCAAGGGTTAGCGGAGTTACGCCGATCGCTTCAACCCCTGGCGGCTCCGCTCAAACAACGACAGATCAAACTTTTAGGACATGCTCATCTGGATATGGCATGGCTGTGGCCTTTGCAGGAAACCTGGCATGTGGCGGAACAAACCTTTCGATCGGTGCTTTCCCTGCAACCCAACTTTCCAGAACTGATTTTCTGTCACTCCACTCCAGCGTTGTATGAGTGGATCGAACTAAATCGCCCCGAGCTATTTGCCCAAATTCAAGCCCAGGTGAAAGCGGGAACTTGGGAAATTGTCGCCGGATTCTGGATTGAGCCAGAGTTGAACCTGATTAGCGGCGAGTCGATGGTGCGGCAGTTGCTCTATGGACAGCGTTATATCGAAGCCAAGTTTGGTGCGGTATGCCCGATCGCCTGGGTGCCGGATACCTTCGGATTCTCCTGGCAATTGCCCCAACTTTTGACTCAAGCGGGGGTGGAATACTTTGTCACCCAAAAACTGCGCTGGAACGATACTACTAAATTTCCCTATGACTGGTTTTGGTGGCAAGCTCCCGATGGTAGCCGCATCTTGAGTTTGATGTCAGCCCCGATCGGTGACGGCATTGATCCGATTAAAATGACCGACTTTGCCTGGAATTGGGAAACCAAAACCGGAATTCCCGATTCCCTCTGGCTACCCGGAGTGGGTGATCATGGTGGTGGGCCAACCCGCGACATGCTAGAAGTCGCCCGTCGTTGGCAACACTCCCCCTTCTTCCCCGACATTGAATTCACTACTGCCCTCAACTACCTACAATCTCTCCCCGTATCTTCTCCTACCTCCCTATCCTCCCCATCTCCCCCATCTTCCCTCCCCCTCTGGAACTCCGAACTCTACCTGGAATACCATCGCGGCTGCTACACCACCCATGCCGATCAAAAGCAATGGAATCGTCATGCCGAAACCTTGCTGTACTCCGCCGAACTCTGGGCAGCCTTAGCGACCTTCGCGATCGCCACTCCCTATCCCAAAGCTGAATTAGAACAAGCTTGGAAACTGGTGTTACTGAATCAGTTCCATGACATTCTGCCCGGTTCCTCGATGACTCAGGTGTTTGTGGATGCAGAGCAAGATTGGTTGGCGGCGGAACGGCTAGGATCAGAAATTCTCTACAGTGGGTTAACCGCGATCGCGCAACGAATCACTTTACCTGAGCCACCCCATCCCGAAGCCCGACCGATCGTGGTGTTTAATTCGCTGAACTGGACACGATCGCATGTGATTGAACTGCCCGTCGCTTTAAAGACTCAGGTATTGGGTGTTTACGATTCGGAAGGTCAACCCGTTGTCTGTGAGCAGACGGCAACGGGTGAGTGGCTATTCTGGGCGGATCAGATTCCCGCGATCGGCTATCGGCTATTTTGGTGGCGATCGTCATCCCAACCATCAGTCAATTTACCCACCCTGACTGTTCCAGAAACATTTGTTTTAGAGAATGAAGCGCTCCGAGTAGAGGTGAATTCTGAAACGGGTGATTTAGCCAGCGTCTGGGACAAACTGGCTCAACGAGACGTGTTAAGTGGGGCAGGCAACCAGCTCCAAGCCTTTGAGGATTACGGTCAGTATTGGGATGCCTGGAATATTGACCCTAACTATGCCCAGCATCCCCTACCACCCACTAAATTACAGAGTATGCAATGGCTGGAACGGGGAACGCTGCGATCGCGCTTGCGTGTAGTCCGGCAATTAGGCAACTCGATCTTTGAGCAAGACTATGTGCTGGACGCTGGCTCACCCTGTCTGAAAATTGCGACGCAGGTCGATTGGCAGGAACGGCATGTGTTGGTGAAAGCGGCATTTCCCCTGACAGTAACGGCCGAGATGGCAACCTACGAAATTCCCTGTGCGGCAATTCAGCGATCGACCAATCCCCAAACCGATCGAGAAGCGGCTCAGTGGGAGGCTCCGGCATTGCGCTGGGTCGATTTAAGTGATGGTGATTATGGAGTCAGCCTGTTAAACGACTGTAAATATGGCTATGATGCTCAACCGCATCAACTTCGCCTGACGTTGTTACGGGGTTCGGAGTGGCCGGATCCGGAAGCCGATCAGGGACATCACAGCTTTACCTATGCCCTCTATCCCCATGCGGGAAGTTGGCAAGCCGCACATACCGTTCGGCAGGGTTATGAATTGAATCTACCCTTACAAGCGATCGCTGTGAAGGATCAGAAGTCCGCGATCGCTCCATCCTTATCTCCTGTAAGTTCATTCCTCGATTTGGCAGGCGACTCGCTCATCCTGATGGCATTCAAACAAGCGGAAGCCGTTCCCGATGAATGGGTCTTACGCTGTTATGAGGCGCATGGTCAGGAGGTCGAGTTGCAGGTTCATAGTGATCTTAAATTGCAGTTAGGGCAGCCTGTGGATCTGCTGGAACGGGCGATCGCTCCTCAAACAAGTCAGGGGCAAACCACTGTGGTTCCCCCCTGGAAAATTGTCAGTTTTAAGGTGATTCAGGCATAATCTGGGAGCGTTGGGGGAGGCAGGGGCATGAAGGGCCGGGTTTATCCCCGTGAGCCGGATAGCCGTGGTTTCCCCTAACGCTGAACCTGCTTAGTCTTCATGATCTTCAAAGGGATCATCTAAATTTTTGGCAGGAGGCCCAAACGCGGTATAGATGGCATATCCCGTTAGACCCACCAGGACGGCACAGATCGAAATATTAAGAGCTATTGCAGGTTCCATGCGTGAGAAAAATTATGAGTACCTTACCCCTATAATGTTACGAAGAATAACAAATTCTGTCGAGCTTAATCATAGGTGACTCATGGCACAGCGGACTCGGTTGGGAGACATTCTGCGTCCCCTGAATTCTGAATACGGTAAAGTTGCTCCTGGTTGGGGAACCACTCCCGTGATGGCAACGTTCATGGCGCTATTTTTTGTCTTTTTGCTGATTATTCTGCAAATCTATAACTCCTCTCTGCTGCTCAACGACTTTAGTGTTGATTGGCGCAGCATTGGTGGCTAAACCGATTTAGTTCACAACTGAAGCACTGTTTATTTAACTTGCCCCGGTTCTGCCGGGGTTTTTTGTGGTCAGAAGATTTCTGAATATTTACATGCGATCGCTGGGATGCATAAATCTTAAACACCCCAGCGAGTTTACTCATATTTAGCCGATGACCTATGCCATGCCTAAGATTTCGTAGCCCGCATCGACATAAAGGATCTGCCCGGTAATGCCGCTTGCCAGATCGCTACACAGGAAGGCAGCCGTGTTGCCCACTTCTGTCTGCGTCACGGTTCGGCGGAGGGGTGCCACTTCCTCAACGTGGTGGATCATATCCAGAATGCCGCCGACGGCTGAAGAAGCTAACGTCCGAATCGGTCCTGCCGAGATGCCATTCACCCGGATATTTTGGGGACCCAGATCAGCCGCGAGATACCGCACACTCATTTCTAATCCGGCTTTAGCGATCCCCATCACGTTGTAGTTGGGGATCACCCGCACTCCACCCAGATAAGTCAGGGTTACGACACTGCCCCCTTCGGTCATTAAAGGCTTGGCGGCAGCACAGAGTTTCACCAAGGAGTAAGTGCTGATGTCCATTGCCAGCGCAAAACCATCGCGGGAGGTTTCGACGAAGCCACCGGACAAGTCATCTTTATTGGCAAAGGCGAGGCAGTGAATCAGAATGTCTACCTTGCTCCACTTTTCCCGCACCGTATCGAAGGTAGCCTGAATTTGAGCATCATCCTGAACGTTGCAGGGGACAAAGAGGCTGGGCTGTAATGGTTCCACCAGATCGGCAACTTTCTTTTCCATCTTGCCCTTCTCATCCGGGAGGTAAGTCACCCCGATGTTGGCTCCGGCCTGGTGAAGTTGCTGGGCAATGCCCCAGGCGATCGAGCGGTTATTCGCAATCCCTGTAACCAGGGCGTTTTTTCCTGTCAAATCCAGCATGGCGATCGGTACTTTATGCAATGATTAAGCGCACCTATGAGAATACTCAAAGATGGGGTACAACGGTAGCAGATCTGATCATTCAGATGTTCTGAATGCCACCATTCTGCCGTTGGTTGCTGATCTCAGGTAGCGACGCAATCCAGTTGCCCTCAAGCGATCGCGGAATTTTTCTGACACAGGCTAAAATCCTCAATAAAATTGGGATAATTCCTTCTAAGCTGGTTGCATCGGAGGGCGATTGACTCAATTTAGTTAGCGAACGAACGAAATACTTCTGACCGGAAGTAATTTTGTAGCAAATGGCACAAAAAACCACTGTGAAGTAAGTTTAAGTGTTCTAAGTTACAGATCTGTTTAGTAAACCTCACCGTTGTTATCTGGGCAACGTTCATCGCACCAGTCAGGGGATATGGTAGTGACGCAAGATCAGCCGCTGGCATCAGTATTCCGCCAAATGAGTGGGGGAGCATTTCCGCCCGTTGTTGAAACCTTTGAACGAGGCAAGACGATCTTTTTCCCGGGTGATCCAGCCGAGCGGGTGTATTTTTTGCTCAAGGGGGCCGTGAAGCTTTCACGGGTCTATGAGGCTGGAGAAGAGATTACCGTCGCCTTATTACGAGAAAACAGTGTGTTTGGGGTGCTGTCCCTGATTACTGGGCATCGGTCTGACCGCTTTTATCATGCGGTTGCCTTTACACCTGTAGAGTTACTGTCAGTGCCGATCGAGCAAATGGAGAAAGCCCTAAAGGAAAATCCTGAGTTATCATTGGTCTTGCTTCAGGGATTATCCTCGCGGATCTTACAAACCGAAATGATGATTGAAACCCTGGCACACCGGGATATGGGATCACGGCTGGTTAGCTTTTTGTTGATTTTGTGTCGTGATTTTGGGCTACCGACTAAAGATGGAATTACGATCGACTTGAAACTGTCGCACCAGGCAATTGCAGAAGCGATCGGGTCTACCCGAGTGACCGTAACCCGCTTATTGGGTGATCTACGCCAGGACAAAATGATCTCAATCCATAAGAAGAAAATCACGGTTCACAATCCAGTTACCTTAAGTCAGCAGTTTAACTAACCTTCTGACCCCATTCGCTCCTCCTAATCGCAATAACTGAATAGACATACGGTAGGCTGTAGATGAACTTTCGCCCTGAGGATTTCGTCTGCCAGGTTTTTAGGACTCTGCCATGCAGATTTGATGGGTGAAAGTCTGGTGCAATGTCTGGGGACACGGTTTCCGGGGTAAAGCAGTCTATTAATCTATTAAAACGATGCACTTGAGCGATCGAGGCAGATAGGGCGTTTGGGAGTGTCGATGTCCATTGGGTACATCTTAATTTTGGCGGTGTTGGTGTTGGGTGGGGTGATTGCTACGGTTGGCGATCGGCTGGGAACCAAGGTGGGCAAAGCTCGACTGAGCCTGTTTAACCTGCGACCTCGGCGGACGGCGACGTTAATTACCATTCTGACGGGGGGGATTATTGCGGCTTCCACCTTAGGTGTCCTGTTTGCGGCCAGTGAACAATTGCGTACAGGGGTGTTTGAACTCAATTCGATTCAACGGCGACTGCGGAAAACCCGCTCTGACCTGCGCGAGGCGAGAGATGAAAAAGAGCAGATTGAAGACGAACTGGATCAGGTTCGCTCTGATCGCGCTACGGCAAAGAAGCAACTTACCCAAACTCGACAACAATTAACGGAAACGAATCAGTCCTTGCAAACGGCGATCGCGGAACGTTCCCGTGCCCAGGCAGAGCGATCGCGGATTGAAGCTGAACTGGGTCAAACTCGCAGGCAACTGGCGGTCGTCTCAGAACAAGGGGGTCGATTACGGTCAGAGATCAGCCAATTGCAACAGGAACGCAACCAGGTGATTGCTGAACGGGATGCCCAAATCGCAGATCGAGAGCGGGTGATCCAGGAGCGGGAAGGGCAACTGAAGCAACTGGAAGTTCAGCAGGACTATCTGGCGCGGGAAGTGGGTCGTCTGGAACGGGAAGCTCAGGGTTTACGCCAGGGCAACTTAGCGGTGCAGCGAGGGCAGGTGTTAGCGACGGCAGTGGTGCGGGTGGTTGACCCGGAACTGGCACAGCAAGCTGTGGATCAACTGTTGCGAGAGGCGAATCGATCGGCGTTGCAATTAGTCCAACCGGGCACAAAAGAGCAGGAGCAGATTATTCAGATCACAAAGCTAGAGGTCGAGCAATTAAATCAACAAATTAACGATGGTCAGGATTACGTAGTGCGAATTTCTTCCGCCGCTAACTATCTGGTGGGGGAGCGTTCTATCCAGGTGTTTGCTGAAGCTGTCCCCAATCGCCTTGTCTTTCAGCAGGATGATCTGGTCGCCGCGACCTCATTTGACCCGTCCACGTTATCTGACGATCAGATGCAACAGCGGATTAATTTATTATTGGCGGCGGCGGGATTCCGGGCTCGTCGTCTGGGCATCTTAACGGATACCGTCCAAATTGGGCGAGTGCAAAATTTGATTGTATTTATCGATAAACTCAAGCAGTATCGGCAATCGGTAGGGCTAAAAGCGATCGCAGCGAATGATATTTATACGGCAGGCCCATTAAAGGTGGAATTGCTGGCTGAGCAGAATGGGCAGGTGTTATTCCGAACTGAAAATAACAATGGCTTTGATAGCCCAAACCTTAAATAAATGGCGGTAGGGGCAAATTCAACTGATTTGATATTGGCGTTCTGGAATTGGGAAAGTTAAGGTAGAGCAGCATAGCGATCGCTCGACAGGCTTCGCTGGGTATCGTTTTTGCTTTTTTCTCTTTTGCTTCTAACGGTGTCTCATGAATCCCCAAAATCTAAATGATGACGAGCTTCGACGCAGAGAGCAGGAGCTTCAGGAACGTGAACGAGCATTGCGCTTACGAGAGCTAGAAGCTGAAATTATCCAACCTCCGATTTCACCCACTGTCAAACATGAGCCGTCCGAACGGGGGGTGCGGCAGCGATTTCGGCAAATTCAAAATGTCGCGACCTTTGTCGGATTGGTGATTGTGGTAGCGGTGGCGGTGAAGATGGCCAGCCAAATTGCCATGTTCCTGATGGTAGGTGTGATTGCCTGGGTTGCCTACATGCTGTTCTTTAAAGGCAATCGTGCTAAACGTTAACCGGAATTCTCGTCGATCGCAGTGATACCTAATAGAAGGTAGCAAGGATATCCTATGCAAAACTGGCCTGCCTGGTTGCCCATGCCCCGTTCCTGGTTCAATGGGCTATTGCTAATTTTGTTCATGACTGGGTTACAAGCGGCAATTCCGGCGGTTTGGTGGCTGATCGCGTTTTTAATTCAGTGGTTTCCTCGGATTGGTAATCTGCTGGTCATTCTGATATTTCTGCTACCCATCCCGGCGATCGCGGTGTTGCATCACTGGTTACATCGCACGTTGGATCAGTTTTTTCCGGATAGTCGTCTGCCGGAAACCGAGTCTACGCCTGGTCTGTTCCCTGGTTTGATTAGTTGGTGGGAAGGGTTATATGGCTGGGTGAGTAATTATCTGTCGTTGTTGATGGCGACGGCGTTGCTCAGTCTGGTTTCACCCTTACCGAACCTGGTTGACCTGAATTTTGCGGTCATGCTTCAGGCGCAGCCATTGCCGATCGTCGTTTGGCAAATCCTGCCCTTAGTGGTGCGAGTGATCATTGCCGCCTATTTCTATCAGTTTGAATATGTGATCCAACGTCATTTCATGGCGATCGGGGCAAGTAATCACCGTTAACTGATGCTGTTCTTCTAACTAACCATCCACTATGACCATGAAACTTGAAACAACTGGCTTTCTGAGTGATTTGGAACGGGTAGCCAGGGTGCGCCAACAGGTTGCCAACCACATGAGCAAAATTGCCGAAACACTGACTCAGGCTGAATATGATGGTGAGAAAGCGTCGGGCAAACTGGGGCTAGAGCGGGAGATCGAGGATATGGTGACGGCTAGCAAAAACTTGCGGCAAGGTGTGTTTCGGTTGCTAGTGTTAGGGGATATGAAACGGGGCAAAAGTACGTTGCTCAATGCCCTACTCGGTGAGAATTTGCTACCCAGTGATGTTAATCCCTGTACGGCTTTACTCACTGTTCTAAAGTATGGACCTGATAAAAAAGTAACCATTCACTTTAATGATGGTAAATCGCCCCAACAAGTTGATTTCCATACGTTTAAACAGCGTTATACGATCGACCCTGAGGAAGCCAAAGAATTAGAACAAAAGAAACAACAGGCGTTTCCGGATGTTAGTCATGCGGTGGTGGAATACCCGCTAGAACTGCTGTCGAAAGGGGTGGAGATTGTGGACAGTCCGGGGCTGAATGATACTGAAGCTCGAAATGAATTATCTTTGGGCTATATCAATAATTGTCATGCAATTTTGTTTGTTCTGCGGGCTTCCCAACCCTGCACCCTGGCAGAACGCCGCTATCTGGAAAACTATATTAAGGGGCGGGGTTTATCCATCTTCTTCCTAATTAATGCCTGGGATCAGGTGCGGGAAAGTTTAATTGATCCTGATGATTTAGAGGACTTAAAGGAAGCCGAAACCAAGCTGCGTAAAGTATTTCATGCCAACCTGGCAGAATATTGTCAGGTGGATGGCTTGGATTTATATGATGAGCGAGTGTTTGAAATTTCGGCAATCAAAGCCCTGCGGCGACGCTTAAAAGACCCGAATGCCTCTTTAGAAAATACTGGTTTTTCGGAGTTTATGGGCGCTTTAAATACCTTCCTGACTCAGGAACGAGCGATCGCTGAATTGCGCCAAGCTCGCACCCTGGCACGTCAGACCTATACGCGGATTCGCGACGCGATCGAACGCCGTATTCCCTTGTTAGACCAAGACATTCAAGAACTGAAACAACGGATTATTTCGGTTGAACCGCAGTTCACTCAATTAGCGTCGATCTGTAATGAGTTTCGAGATGAGATCCGTAACGTCCGCGATCGCAAGTCTCGCCAAATTGCTGATTCCTTTAAGACCTATGTGTTGGGGATGGAATCGACCTTTGAGCAGGACTTTTTGCGTTACCAACCCGCCCAACTGAAGTTTTTGGATTACCTCAGCCAGAACAAACGGGAGGAATTTAGTGCGGCGGCGCAACAAGCGTTTCAGCAGTATGTCAATGACAAGTTTTTTGCCTGGACGCTGACCGCAGAACGGGATTTGAATGATGCCTTTGGTCACTTATCCCGTAGTGCGGCTAAGTATGGTGCTTCCTACGCCGAAGTCACAAATCAGATTACTGAGAAGCTGACCGGGCAAAAAATTCAGGCGCGACCTAACGCCTCGATCGATGACGATGGTTCTCCCGGTTGGGCAAAATGGGCAATGGGCTTATTCTCGCTGGCAACAGGGAACTTTGCTGGCGCGGCAATGGCAGTAGCGGGATTTGACTTTAAGAGTATCTTGCTCAACTTCTTTACCTCGGCGGGGATTGCGATCGTGGCTTCCACCTTTTTTGGGTTGGCAACCGGAGGCTTATGGTTCATTCTGATCAGTTTGGGGGTAGGGGCGTTACAAGCGGATCATGCTCGGCAAGAGTTCACGAAAGCCCTGAAGAAGGAGTTAGTCAAATATTTGCCGCAAATGGCACAGGAACAATGGCAACCGATTTATAGCGCGGTACAGGAGTGTTTCGATGTGTACGAACGGGAAGTGATCAAGCGGGTCAACGATGACATTCAATCCCGACGGGCGGAGCTCGATAACCTGGTGAAGCAAAAGGAATCCCACGAAATTAACCGGCAGGCTGAATTAACGCGCTTGCGGACGGTGGAGACCACGGTCGGGACGGAATGCCAGGATCTAGAAGCAACGTATCAGACCTTGCTATCGCTGTAACCTTAGGAATGAGAATGAAATAACTTGAACAACTTTAACCTTTTACCTGTACGGGCGCGGCATACCCTCCGGGAAGCAAGCTATGGCAAGGGCTTCTAGGTCGATCGCAAAGACTTTTTACCAAATGCCACGCCCCTACGCCAAGAATTACACTTTAATAAATCCCCGCTCCTTAGGCTTCTTCATAGTGAAACTGGGCTTTTTCAGCAACTAACGTTAGATATTTTGCCGAAGCTCGGGTGGGGGCATACACTTCTTGCTCCCACTCACTCACTGTTTGCTGCCGCACGCCTAATTCTTCGGCTAATTGGGTTTGGGTAAAGCCCATGTGCGATCGCAGGGCTCGAATGAGTTCACCATTCCACTGCACAGTCCCGTCGATGCGCTGGACTTTATAAATCTGTGGAGGTTTACGAAAGGTGACTTGCTCGTTGGCTAAATCTAATTGTGCTACGAGGTAGCCTGCCGACATCCAGGCACTCGCTTGCAATGCCCCTTTACTACGGTTACTCCACCAGCCCCGTTGTTTGCGGGCAGACTCAGGTAACGCGATGCCAATCACGGTTTCGATTTCGGCAAAGGTAAGGGTGATCTGCGAACGATCGTTGTGCCGCAAATACTCTAATAAAGGCTGATACTTACTGCCGCTATGTAACACCATAGAGACGCAAAACTACTCCTTGAGGGCAAATTGATCAAATTTCACGGCATCGGCATTGGGGGTGCGCGTATCGAATCGGTAACTGCTGACTGTCCCGGTTCCCGTGTCTAAAATACTAAATGCGGTAATCTCATTGCTGGCAATATAAGGTATAGGCTGACCATTATCGTCTATGAGGGGGGCGATCGTCGGGACGATCGGTTCTAAGCCATTGGGATCGCCTAACGGCACATAGTTTTCGGTATATCCCAGTGGGACTGGACGGGGATTTTCACCGACATGGGCACCGTAGGAATTGCCCACATTGGAAGACTCCAGAAAATGCATACCCCCCGGACTGACAAAGCGGTTCCACAAATGGGAATGCCCATAGAATACCAGTTGAGTTCCAGCCGCTTCTAATAATGGCATGACATCTCGAATCAGGTAGTCATTCTGCTGAGGATACTCGTAGCGGATCAGGACGATCGCTCCACTGGCATCCCGTTCAATCACCGGCACTGGATCGGTGTAGGCAGGAACGCTATTGGTGCCGAGGGAATGGGGGGGATGATGTAGCATCACGACTTTGTATGTTGCCTGCTGAAAGGCGGCAGACTGCAATTCCCGCTCTAACCATTGATATTGGGGACTACCGGGTGCGATCGCTTCAAACAGATGTTGACCATAGCCCCAATGCTCGGGGGCATCGAAGTCCTGCGATCGTTCTCGGTAGCGTCCTCTGACATTCTCCGCCAGGCTGGGAGAGCGCCAAATTGTGGTAGCGTACAACACAACTAATCGCAGATCACCAACTGTAACGGCATAATAGTGTTTCCCGACCGAGGGACGTTCTGGCAGGGTAAAAAGTTCCTCGTAGGTATCCGTATTAAAGGAGTGTTGTTTGATCCAGGCATCGCGCAGAACCGGATCATGCTGGGGATTAATCGTGTCTACCTGATGCAGATAAGCCGCCTCGGCGACCGATCGCGGAACGGAGTCAGCAAATTGCTCCCGCAGGCTGGTGTCCATCCGAAACCGCCCCATCACTTCATGGTTGCCGATCGCGGCATAGAGGGGCGCAAATTGGATGATCGCACCTCCTTGGTAGGAGGTAGTTGTCTCTGGGGTCGTGATCTCATAGTTGGCGCGACCCTGTAACACGGGAAAAAATGCATTGCCGCGCCGATCGTCGAACCACTCTGAGGCGCGATCGGGGATGTTGACTAAATCCCCCGCAAAGAACACCGCATCTACTTGCCCGACGGTCTCCACGACTTTTTGCAGGTTGGCGGCGACCATTGGCTTCAGTTGGTGGTCGGAGGTCAGCAGGATTTTTATTGCTTGACCGGGTGATGGTTGCGGAGACAGGGTAAACACATCGCTGGTGGCGACCGCGCCGTCCTCCCGGATACTGATCACCTGATAGGGAGTCCGAATATTGGCTACTAAGCCACTGACTTCTGCCTCATGCCGCCAGATCGATCGTAGGGTGGGCTGGTGAATCGACTTCTTCAGTTGGGAATCCTGATCCTCACAGGTGCGGGTGAGCCGTTGAGTTGTTGCCGTAACATTTTGTTGCAATTCTGCGCCATAAACCACCCGATGCTCGACTCCAGCAAATTCCGTAAACCAGACTACCCGTACCGCCGTTTCAGTCGGCAACTGGAGAAAGGGATCGGTCAAAAGCCTGGGTTGAGCGGACATCAGCACAGCACCGGAAACAACAACCGATCAATACCCTAATCTTCAAGTCTGTCGATCAGCAATAGTTCCTATTAACTTTTCTGAAGGAGTTTGCCAATTCTGAGATTTAGCGCCCCTGACCTGTTTAGAATTAGTTTCAATTCTTCTGTAGCGTTTCAAATACTCAGGAATTATTAAACATGGCCGAAGATCTTGTGAAACCATATAACGGTGACCCCTTCACAGGACACCTATCCACACCGATCAGCGACTCTGCCTTTACCAGAGCATTTATTGGTAACTTGCCCGCCTACCGCAGAGGGTTGTCTCCCCTATTGCGTGGGTTAGAGGTTGGTTTAGCACACGGCTACTTCCTGATTGGCCCTTGGGTCAAATTCGGGCCCCTGCGTGACTCGGATGCTGCTGCTCTGGGTGGACTCATCTCTGGGCTAGCCGTCATTCTGATCGCTACTGCCTGCATGTCGGTTTACGGACTAGTAACCTTCCAGGGAGATAACGATAGCGCCTCTGACTCATTGCAAACCTCTGAAGGCTGGAGCCAGTTTGCTGGTGGCTTCTTCATCGGTGGTATGGGTGGTGCGTTTGTAGCCTTCTTCTTGCTGCAAAACTTCGTTGTTGTGGACTCGATCTTCCGGGGCATAGTCAATAACTAGTTGAATCAGATCTAACTCATTGACCCTCGTTGATCAATAGTTTCTCTTCTGGAAACGGCTTGATCAGCGGGGGTAATTTATTGGGATTTTATCCAGGGATGTGCTGAAGTTTCAGATAGCAAAAAGCCCAGCCATTGAACGGACTGGGCGAGATTAAAGTGGTTTAGTTCAAAGTGAACTAACGATTAGCGAATGTACTCTTTGAGGACGCTATTACGGTTAGGATGGCGCAACTTGCGGAGTGCCTTGGCTTCAATTTGGCGAATCCGTTCGCGGGTGACGTTGAAGATCTGACCAATTTCTTCCAGGGTCTTCATCCGACCGTCATCTAGACCGTAGCGTAGGCGCAGAACATCCCGTTCCCGAGGGCTAAGGGTATCCAGCACACTTTCCAAGTCTTCCCGCAGCAGGCTCTTTGCCACCTGATCTTCTGGGGTTTCGCCATCGGATTCAATAAAATCACCTAGCCGAGAATCTTCTTCTTTCCCGATCGGGGTTTCCAGAGAAATCGGCAGTTGGGCGGACTTGGCGATAAAGCGCAACTTCTCGATCGTCATCTCCATGCGAGTGGCGATCTCTTCTTCCGTTGGCTTGCGTCCCATCTCCTGCGACAACAGCTTGGTGGTCTTCTTAATCCGAGAGATGGTTTCGTACAGGTGAACCGGGAGGCGAATGGTGCGGGATTGATCCGCGATCGCCCGGGTAATTGCCTGACGAATCCACCAGGTGGCGTAGGTCGAGAACTTATACCCTTTTTCGTGGTCAAACTTTTCCGCTGCCCGAATCAGACCTAAGCTGCCTTCCTGAATTAAATCCTGGAAGGACAGGCCCCGGTTCATGTATTTCTTGGCGATCGAAACCACTAATCGCAGGTTCGACTGCACCATCTTGTCCTTTGCCCGCCGACCCAGGTGCAAGCGATGGCGAAAGGCTGGCAGTGTCATATTGACCTTCTCTGCCCACTCTTTATCCTGAGGTTCGCGATCGAGTTGCTGTTGTAAGCTTTCCCGAATCCGCTCTAGCTCTAGCAGGTCAGCAATCTTACGTGCCAACTCAATCTCTTCATCTGCCCGCAAGAGCCGAATTCGACCAATCTCTTGCAAATACAGGCGAATGGAGTCTTCGGTATAGTGCTTTTTCTTTGCCTGGGTGCGGCGGCGACCAGCCCGCACCTTACCGGATTTAGCATCCTCATCAGCTCCGTCCAGCGAATCTTCCTGGTCATCATCTTCAACGAAGAAATCCAGCTCGCCTTCAGGCAAATCTTCGGAAGCGTCGCTTAACAACTCGAGATCGAGTACGTTGTTGGCCTGGGTCATGCCGCGATCCTCATGCTCCTTAACTAAGAAAAGTGAATATCAAATGACAGAGTTGTAACGGACAAGCACTACTCAAACCAGGGACTAAAAATAGCCCCAAGCCAGTAGCTACGCTCTCAGTTAGCCGTCAAAAAGTTGCTTCCTTCAGGTTGTACTCGCGTACTCAGCCAAAGGGTGGAATGACAAACTATGGGGGCTATGTTTGTTAAGGTCTTTCCGATTGTAGCTTTTCTCACAAAAGATGGATGTCTTTCGTTCACCTTTGTCACAGAATTAGCCATCAGAATGGGTGGCAAGAACGCACTTGTGTAGCGCTGGTAAATGCTACACCGCGAACCAATCTTGAAATAGGTAAAATTCAAACGATGCCTCATACAGACTTATGGCTTAAACAGGGCGATAGTGTCAGCGAGACAAGAGTCAGGAAGACTGAATTACCCTGAAGATTGGGGCGTGGCATCAGAACCTCCCGTTGCTACGTTAACTCAGATCCCAGAAATTTGGATGGGGTTCGGTGTTAAGTTTCAATCGCATTTCCAAGATAGTGAAGGGGATAAGCAGATTGATCCTGACAAAACACTGAAATCATTTCAGCCATTTCAATGAAGTCATGTTAATGAACTGATGCGACTGTGGTGATTTGGCGGATTTCTGGTGCCACCTTACTCTACTGAAAGCCTTGCCTGTCTATAGAAATTAGGGGTTTTGATTGCTTCGTCAGGTGAAAATAGTGATTCCTTATCAATCCGTGGCTGACATCGAACCGTTTACACTACAAATCCCCTGATTCTTTATTAAGGTATTTAAACCTGGCACTCATTTATGGGGAGTCTACCAGTAAGGATGAGGGGACTCGCGGAATCTGAAGGGCGGTAGGGTTGAGGAGAAGCTGCTTGACTGAATCGGCGCGTAAGCTACCCCATAGACAGCAGGTGGTCGGTGAACAGGTAATGGTGATCACGGCTCCTTTTTGGGCGAGTCTAGAGCCTACCTGATAAACCTGGGGTCGATCGCGACTATGAAAGCACCCTAGCTGGCAAAATAGTTCATTGTGGTAGTACATGCCACAATAGATATTCCCCTCAAACCAAAATTTGAATGCAAAAACTTGGGATTCATCAATCACCTGGGGTCGCACTGGAATCACCTGTTGCTGTTATAAAAGGTTGAAGCATTTCATCACCCTGAGAAAAATTTAAGCAGGTGTCTAAACTCCGTTGTTGCCAGAGTTGATCGATCGTGACAAATTGAAATCCTTGGTCTAATAGCCTGGGGATAAGTTGAGCCGTAATAGCGGCAACATCTGTCCCACCGCAGCGACCGTCGTGTAGCACAATCACAGAACCATTGGTGACTTGTTGAAGGATGCGTGTAATTACGGTCGTAATGCCAGGATTAGTCCAGTCCTCTGGAACAACGCTCCACATGACCGGCCGATAGTCCCATTGATGCAGGAGAGTTAGGGTTTGGGGGGTAAATAAGCCATTCGGCGGACGGACATCCCGAATGGCTTCTGGGGGCAGGTTGCAGGCATCGGCGATCGCAATTTGAGTCTGCCACAGCGTTTGCTTGAGTTCCCGGGGAGATAGTAAGGGAAAGGAACGATGATCATAACCATGTAAGCCAATCCAGTGCCCCTGTTGATAAATGGTGCGGGCGATCGTCGGCGATCGCTGGACACAGGCTCCTAACCAAAAGAAACTGGCAGGAACCTGGTAATGATCGAGAATCTTGAGCAGTTGGATAGTGTACTCAGGATGGGGCCCATCATCGAATGTTAGGGCAACCATCGGTGTCGTGTGATCCCCAGCCCAAAGACAGGTCGGAAACAGGGGATGTAGCACCCGATAGAGCACTGGATAAAGGGGGGCAAGCTGCATAGGTTAGCACGGTTATTCTACCGACCTGAGTTAATACGCTAACTTCAGCTTAGCTGATGAAACAGCAGGTCTGTCGAGTATAGGCAGACTGAACTAAGGAGGACACGACTTCATGGCTGAGTGGATTTACCAGAAACCCATCGAAGCCTGGATTCTCTTCCTGATGCATCCAACTTGGAGCATGAAAATCGGTCAGGGCAACCAACGTAATGCGATAGGTATTCGCACGATGACGCAATTCTTGCAACAGAGTTTGTGACCAATAATGGTGATCTCCCGCCAAAATAATCAAAAAGGGCGGATGCTGACCGGCTTGGACAACGGCTTGCTCTTCGGAACACGCGATCGCAACTGAATAGCTAGAACATGCTAATAAAGACAATAGCACTCTCGCCTGACGAGGGTGTTGAGCTAAGAGTAAAATGTAGCCCAAAGATGATTCCATGAGGGAATATTGAAACTGCTCACCAATCCACTTGTTGTAAGGGCTAATATACTGGTTCTATTCAACAGTTTTTGGCAGGAGCTAAATCGTTGTAACTCCTGCTATATCTAAATTTCAGCCTAAATAATCAGTGGCGGTTACTTCCAATTTTCTTAGTCTTTATCGTGAGTTTGAAAATATTTCTAAATATTTCTTCAAGCTAATTCTGTTAATAACATTAGTTTGGATTTTTTTAATAAAACCGTGAGTTGAGGAAAGCCGGGGACTTTGTCAATAAATCGTCCGATTTTGAGCCTGGACAAGGTAAAGTTGAGATTTTTTGCCACCTTTATCAGTTAAGAATTAAGTGTATTAGTTGCGTTAGTTTTACTAGAAAACACATCAAAAACTAGCTGATCTGATTTGATTTTATCTGTCTAATTTAAATCAAAAATTAGTGATGAATTTTACTCAAAATTGTAATATTTAGCGAAATGCAGGAGTCAAAAGTCAGGTTTGAAGCTGGCTCTTGACTCCTCAAGGATTACTTCAAAATGCACAGTCCACCGATCGCTACGGTGCAATTAGCCGGTTTGCGATCGGGTTCTAAGCTGGCAGTTTGCGTATTGTAGACATATTTACCAGCTTTCACGAGCCGATTAGGATTGGCGCAATACTCATAAGTTTGAGTGCCTTCAGGGAAGGAAACCTGCACGATATTACCTCGGTTGGCAGGACAACTGTCTAATACCGTTAATCCATACTCAGTTTGCAAGAGTTGCCGTCGGGCATCGGGGGTGGATGAGTTTGCTGTAGGTGTAGAGGGTGGGGTCGGGGTGGGGGTTTGAGCCGTTGTGGCAGGTTGTAACTCGTCGGTCGTCACATTGTAACGATAGGTGCCTGCCTTCAAGAAGCGGGTAGGATTGGCGCAGTAGGTGTAGTCTTTGCTGTCCTGGGGATCGGTCATCGTCACCTGGATCACCGATAGGGGATTGCTGGGGCAGCGATCGAGCAGGTTAATTTGTAGACGTTGTGCCAGTAGTTCCCGCCGGGTATCAATTAAGGTAATCCGCTTGCTGGTATCGTCATAACTGTATTGTCCAGCTTCAATATCCCGAGTACAGCGTTCTTCAGTGCCAATCTTAATCCGAGCCACGTTAGGCACACCACAACCAATCACGCGTAACTTCAGGACATCCTGCATTACCTGATCGGCTGGAGCGACCGAAGTGGCGCTAGTAGGTGTGCCCGGAGTGGCAGCGGTAGCACTGCTTAAGCCATCGATCGCCAGGTTATACCGTCCTAAGGTATTACTATTGCCTAATACCAATAATTTATAGAGTCCGGCAGTGGGGACCCGGTATTGCAACAAACTCCGGGTTTCATCGTAGGCAACCTGTTTCCCGGTGGGCGATAACAATACCAGAATCGGCTTCAGGCTACTGCCATCTTCCGCATCGACTGAAATTTCAATATTGTCGCCCCGTTGGGCGGTAAATGTATATTCCTCACCTCTAGCCGTTTGAGCTGGGGAACCAGTCCGTGACCAATTGCGGAACTGGAAACTGGGAGAGTTGCTGCGAATCAATCCATTCACCTTATCTCCGTCTTTGAGCGCGATCGCGGCTGCCAGGTTAGCGATCGTGCCTAACGTGATCAGAGTTACAGTGACTGCTGCTGCCACTTGATTCACTACGTGTCGTTGCCCCATTGAGTTCAGATCTCCTCGATATAGTGGGTTGAAAGAATCGTTAACATCCAGGCGTACTGAGAACACACCAACCCTAGATGCTGGAAACCAGCAAAACCAGAAACATCCCTATGCTGTAACCCCCTCTCCTGTCGATCAGAAGAGGGGGCATGATGGAGGGAGACGCTGGCAGCCGGATAAAGTTCCCGCAGATCAGCCTTAATGCGATCGGGCATCCCCTGTTAACCAAGCGTTCTAAATTTTAGTGGGGATTAGTAAGCGCCGTTATCTTTGGGAAAAATGACTACCCCGATCGTTTTAACGATGATCCACAAATCTGCCAGGAAATTGCGGAAGTTCACATAATACACATCAATTTGGATCCGCTTGGGGTAGGGGATGTTGTTACGTCCAGAAACTTGCCATAGCCCCGTAAGGCCGGGTCGGATGGTCAAAATACAGTCAATATATTTGCCATATTTGGGCAGTTCCTCAACCACCAGGGGACGAGGACCGACAACACTCATATCGCCTTTCAGCACATTCAAGAATTGGGGAAATTCATCCAGGCTAGTGATCCGCAAAAATTTGCCAATCCAGGTAATGCGGGGATCACGTCTCAGCTTGAAATTCTCATGAAATTCTTGCCGCAGACCGGGCGAGGTTTCCATGATTTCCACCAAGACCTCATCCGCGTTGCGTACCATTGTGCGGAACTTAATGCAGCCGAAACGTCTATAGTTCTTGCCGACCCGTTCCTGCACGTAAAAGATCGGACCGGGTGAACTTAGAGCGATCAGCAGCATAATCAGCAGATAAACCGGAGAAAACAAAATCAGCACTGCTAGCGAAAAGATGACATCAAATATTCGCTTCGCAGTCTCCCCGTTCAAAGCATCCAGAACCAAGGGCAAAATGCCCCGCTTCACTAATGCCCGAAGGGATTTGCGGGAGACGAGTTGACTTTCAGCAGTCATGTTACTCCTTACACATCCACACCACACACACAGTCCTGATCATAAAGCCACTGACCCCTTCTACGCCGAATTTAGTTCCAATTCAGTTAAGAATTTAGATTCGGCTGGTCAGGGCTTCCAACTAAAATGCCGTTGTTTGTCCGAAATTCTTGATAACAGCGGTCTAAAAATGCTAGGTAGCGCCGCTGAAAAATCTCAGGCTTAAATGACAATGCATGGGTTCTGATCACCTCCGGCTTGAACTGAGCTTGATAGGATTCAAAGGTTTTGACTGCCTCCACCAAATCGGCAACCGTTTGATGCGGGAACAGTAATCCGGTACCTTCCCCTTCACCGTGTTGACGAACATCCCGGACTGTTTCCAGGGTTCCCCCAACTCCATAGGCAATCACAGGAGTACCACATGCCTGTGCCTCTACGGGAGCAATGCCAAAGTCTTCATAGGCGGCATAGACAAAGGCGGTTGCATCTGCCATATATTGCGCCACGACAGCATCAGGTTGCCAACCGAGGATTTGCACATTGGGTTTGGCAAGCCGCCGTAGTTCGTCTAACTCAGGGCCACTGCCGATCACAACCAGCGATCGCCCTAACTGATTAAAGGCTTTGACGATGAGCGAAATCTGTTTGTAGCTGACTAAACGGGAGACTGTCAGGTAAAAATCCTGTTTTTGTGGCTGGAAGCGAAAGCGATCGGTATTGACTGGAGGGTAAATCACCTGCGATCGCCGTCGATAAAATCGCCAGATTCGCCGCGCTGTATTGTGGGAATTGGCAATAAAGTAATCGACGCGATTAGCGGCTAACACATCCCATTGGCGTAAGCGATGGAATAGATAACGCGTGAAAATACCTGCCAGACCATGACCGGCACGACTCTGGTTAAGGTAATCAAAGGTCATATCCCAGGCATACCGCATTGGAGCATGGCAGTAGCAGACATGCATCTGGTGGGGAGCGGTGATCACTCCCTTCGCCACGGCATGGGAGGAAGACAAAATGATATCGTACTGGCGCAGATCTAACTGCTCGATCGCCAGGGGCAGGAAGGGCAGATATTTTTGCACACCATTCCGAGCCCAGGGAAAGTGTTGCAGAAATGTTGTGCCAATCCGGCGCTGATATAAGTAACTGTCAGGATTGGTAGACTCAAAATCAATTAAGGCGTAGAGATCCGCATCAATCCAGTTCAAAATTTCGCGCACCACCAACTCCGAACCACCGGTTGCCTTCGGAGTTAGCCATTCATGCACTAAGGCACAGGTTAAATTGGCAAGGGGTGACGGTATGACATGATTAATCTGAATCCGTTCATCTAAAATTCCATCCAACGTTCGATCGCAACTCCTCAGACAGCAGTATAAGCCCAAACGGAAAATAAGACAGCGTTTCTTAGAGGACGAATCTTGAGTGAACTAGCTTGAGCCCCCCCACTACGCCCAGAAACCCGATAAACTGCACCAACACAATACTCGGCCCCGAGGGAAAGTTAAATAGTCCTGATACCAGCATCCCTGCTACGCTACTAACGGCACCCAGACAGACGGACATTGCCAGATAAGGCATAAATTGTTGATTTAACAATTTAGCGGTGGCTGCCGGAATCACCAGAAAGGCGTTGACCAGTAGAATGCCGACGGCTTTGATGGAAACGGCAACGGTGAGCGAGAGTAGTACCACAAACATGTAGCGATGCCACTGTACGGCTACTCCCTGTACTTTAGCGACGGCGACATTCAGGGTTAAAAGAATTTGCTGTCGTAAAGTGGTCAGGATCATCACGCTACTGACAATCAATAAGACGGCTGTCAGTGCCAGATCGGTTCCATTAACCGCCAAAATGTCACCAAACAGGACTCCCATGAGATTGCCCCGGTAACTCTGGATAAAAGTGGTCAAAATTACCCCGATCGCGAGTGCCCCCGATAGGACAATATTCAGAATGCTATCGCTCCAGAGATCCGTATGGTCAATCAGGTACAGCACTGCCATCCCAAAGATCAACGTAAAGGGTAACAGCATCCAGGTTGGTTCAACATTCAGTAGTACGCCCAGAGCAATGCCAACCAACGCGGCATGACCGACGGCATGGCTAAAGAAAGAGAGTTGCCGCAGGGTGACGAAACTGCCTAACAGTCCGCAGAGTAACCCGATCAGGATGCCACCGACGATCGCCCGTTGCATGAAGGGGAGGTGGAGGAGGTTGATTAGATCGGGGTTGGGCATGGGGAGGTGCTGTCTCTTATACACATCT
>NZ_JBLZFZ010000062.1:0-41018 GCF_050753385.1 Pantanalinema rosaneae CENA516 | reverse complement strand
AGATGTGTATAAGAGACAGGATGGGGACGGTGGGGGAGACGAGGGAGAATTAATGCAGGATGGTATGGTAGGCGGTTTCCAGGCGATCGGCGATTTTCTGCCAGGTCAATTGGGCGGCGACTTTTTGCTGTCCAGCGATTCCCATTGTGGTGGCCTGGGTAGGGTTGAGTAAAAGTTGCAGGATACGATCGGCGATCGCGGTGGGTTCCTGGGCGACCAGAAAGCCGTTGACTCCATCTTGGATCACTTCGGCGACGGCGGGAATCGGGCACCCAATCACAGGTTTGGCAAAACTCCAGGCTTCGGTGTAGACACCACCAAAACTTTCTTGAGTTGAGGGTACACAAAGGAGGGTGCAAGCGGCGATCGCGTCGGTTTTTGTCTGTAGATCGACATGCCCCAGACGATGAATCCGGCGATCGGTGAATTCGGCAAAAGCGGTTTCTGAGTCGGCTACGGGAGGACCAATGAAAACGAACTGAGTTTCTGGAATCTGCTGCCACACCAAGGCAGTGGCTTGGAGTAATTGGCGATAGCCTTTGTAGGGATAATGTTGTCCTAAAAATAAGACGATCGGGGCTGATAGCGCATATCGTCGCAAAAATCCGGTTGGCTCGGCGCGATCAGCTAATACAGGCCCAATCCCCGTAACAAAGATGTGATCCGCTTTTACTCCCAATGAGATCAAAGTGTGTTTTTCTGCCTGGGTCAGGGCGATCACTCCCTCGGCTCGACGATAAAGTTCCAGGTAAGCGCGATACCGCCAACCGACCCAACGGGGATGATGCACCGGAGTAAACACAAAGGGGATGTCGTGCTGTTGTGCTGCTTGCCAGGAGGCATGACTGAGGATTTCTCGCCCAATCCGAATGTTGTGGATCAGGTCAGCCTTGGCGGCATAAGGTATCAGATGTTGGGCAGTAATCGGCGCGATCGCGGACAACGCCACAGGCATAAAGGGATAGTAGAGGAGGAGCCAGGGAGCAATGCGTAGTTTTTCGGGGATGGACAAGCCCAGGCGGTGAACGGGAATCTCGTCGATCGTGTAATCCCGACTGGTTGCAGGCGCTTTCAATGTTGTTCCGAGTAACCAATCCGTCCGGTTACGATCCCAATGGCTAACCACTTGAATGCGATGGCGAGACTTTAAGTGTTGCGCGAGTTGATGTTGATGAATTTGAGCGCCACCCACACTGGGAGGATAGGTGGTTAATGTATACAGTAGGCGCATAAATAATCAGAAGTGCGACTAATTTTCAGCCAATGGCTGCGATCGGGGTTGAGTCAAGTGGCATTTTATTAATTGAATGAACCACCAGCCGCATTTCATTCCAAACATGGGAATTCCCTGCCATAAACCATACTTTTCCAGATAGTAGAAAAACTGCGTGGGTAAAAAATAGAAAGATTTTTTATGCAGAAATAAGGTCTGGAAATCACCTATCAACGATCGCGGTTCCGGGCTGAGAAAATCCTGAATTTGAGATTTAATCACACCCGCATGACTGATTTTGGCATCCCCTAAAATACAGGCGGTAAACCCCGATCGTGTGGCTCGTAAAAGATACATACTATCGCCATGATAGTGGGGAAATCGGTGCCAATTCGGTAGACCAATTTGCTGAATTACAGTCGTGGGCAGACAAACACAGTGACCGCTCATTTCATCCACTGTCACCCCTTCCCCCGGTTTTGCCGCAACCCGTTGACGACCTTTTGCCCCCGAAACATGGAGGGTATTGGTATCGGTTAAATAGCAGGCAGCCCCGGTAATTGTCTGGGGATATTGCCGACAATAGTTCACCATTGTAGACAGCGTATTAGCCGTAGGAACACAATCATCATTTAACCAAATAATATAGTCTGCTCCCTGTTCAACGGCATAGTTCATCCCTTTGACCATCGCGCCTGTCCACCACAAATTACCGTCTCCAGTGAGGATAATCACGTCAGGGAAACGATCGCGAATAGCGGTGGCACTGCCATCCGTGGAGCCATCATCTACCACAATCACCCTATAGCGATCGAGATCACCTGTTTGCTGAAGAGTTGCCAAACAATCTAAGGTAATTTGTCGGCGATTGTAGACTGGAATAATGATAAAAACAGATTCTTTTTGTACCATTATGAATTAACCTGATTGTAGAAAATTAAAGCAGTGATTGATAGATTAATTCGGTTGCTTCAGCACATTTTTCCCACGAGAATTGTGCCGCTCGGAGTTTACCCGCCCTACTTAATTCCTGCGATCGGTCTGAGTTGTATAGGACATTAGCGATCGCCGCCGCGATGCTTTCTGGCTCAGTTGGATCGAAAAACTCAGCCGCATCACCTACCACTTCTGGAATGGAAGCCATTTGGCTACAGGCAACCGGACAACCACAGGTCATCGCTTCTAAGGGAGGGATACCAAATCCTTCATATAAGGAGGGATAAACCAGAATAGAAGCATTCGTATACCAACTAGCCAAAGTTATTTCGTTGCCTGGAATATGGTGGATTTGTTCCTGGGCAAGCTGAAGCTTAGCCATTGTGTTTAATTCAAATTGAGTAAAGGGTGAAGCTCCAAAACAAACTAAATCAAATTCTCGATTTAACTTATCCGAGTGAGCATAAGCCAGTAAAAATTGAGCGAAATTTTTATAGCCATCGCGTTTCCCGACATAGAGAAGATAAGGGCGCGATCGTTGCTCCGGTTGAATATTTGATGGCTGATTTGTTACTAATGAACAGCCTAAATAAGTGACAGAGACTTTACTTGGATCAATTGGGAATCGATTCAAGAGATCAGTACGAGTGTTGTTAGATACACAGATAATCTGATCGGCACGAGCGATCGCGGCGGCTTTCATGGCGGCAGTTTGGTCGGAAGCCGCGAAGTATTGGGGGAATTTTTCATGAATTAGATCATGAATGGTTAGAACAATTTTGCTCCGTTTGGGGGCAGTGCGGTCATAGGCGTAATAGGTTTCATGGACAATATCAGGAGAATACTGCTTCAAGTAAAGTTGAGTGATGGGGTGATTAATTAAAGATCTGACCCGTTGGGTTTTAGGGATAAATGGAATAGCCATTCCCCGCAAGCCCGCGATCGGCTGTTGTTTGAGATACTGATTAATATAAATTGGAGCAAAAATAGTGGTCTGGAATTCTGGCTTGTTCGCAAACCGAGTCGCTAATTCATAGACATACCGTGATACTCCTCCATATTCCTGGAAAGAAGCACTCTGGTAATCATAAACTAGCTTGATTGGCGACATTTACGGTTTTCCAGCAACGAGTTGTTTGAGCTTCAGACGATAGGAGTACGGTAGCAACATCACTAAGATAGAGATAAGGGAAAACTTAATGATCAGTTGATAAATATACAGCCAGATGCCGATCAAACCCATGAATTCCCAATAACAAATCAGGTGAGCTTTCCAGTAGTGGGGAGATTTAATCTGTAACCGCTCTTGCCAAATCGAGATCGGTGATGTTTGCATCATCATCCATGAGATCGGCGGATGATCATCCTGACAGGTTGCGATCGCGGTATGAATAATGCGGAGTTGATAACCATAAGTTTTCGCCCGGTGGGTATAGACCACATCCTCATAATAATGGGGACAACGTTGGGGATTCGGATAGCCAATGCTGTCAACCACCGATTTAGGAATGCAGACAAAATTACCCGCTAAACCATCACACACTAAATCACGATCGTGACCAGCATGAACATGGACAAATTGATAGTTGGGACAAATGACACCCCCATAACTCGGCTGCCCGGTATCTGGATCGAACGACTGTCCCCCAGCAATTAAATTCGGCTGCGATCGACAGGCTGCAACTAATTGTTCAACAGCATTCGGTTGCGGTAAACAGTCATCATTCAGCCAAATGACATACTCGGCTTCCTGACTGACGGCATATTGCATGCCCAGCGCGATCGCCCCTGTCCACCACAAGTTACCATCTCCAGTTAACACGGTTACAGACGGATATAACGCTTGAATGGCTGTCTTTGTGCCATCCGTTGACCCATCATCCACAACAATCACCTGATAACGGTGTAAATCTCCTTGTTGCTGCAAATGCTGCAAACAAGCCAGCGTCGTTGCCTTCCGATTATGTACCGGAATCACTACAGAGGTTTTGGCTGGAGCCTTCGTCATACTGGATTTACAGCGGTTTTACCGTGGTCGATCGTTCACATAACTCTGCAAATAACGTCAGGTATCGCTGGGCTTGTAAGGTTAAAGGGAAGTTGGTTTCTGCCCGGTGTCGGGCGGCGATCGCTAATCTCTGCTGCCGTTCTGGATGTGCCAATATCCAATGAATACCTCGGGCTAAATCTACTGGATCAAACGGTTGTGCCAGATAGCCAGTCTGTTCATGCTCGATTAAATCTGGCATACCACCAATCTTGAAAGCAACGCTGGGAACGCCACACGCCAAGGCTTCCAGAACGGTATTGGGCAGATTGTCTTGCAAGGAAGGAGCCACAAACACATTGGCAGCGGAATACGCCAGCACGAGCGACAGGTCATCCTTTAGCGTACCCAGATAATGAATCGGCATCCCCAGATCCGGGATACTGCGATCGTCCTGGGGGCGAGATGCACCATACACAAGGAGTTCTGCCGACTCATACCCTGGGAACTCTTGGAGATGATGTAGTGCTGGTTGCAACAGGTGGAAACCCTTGCGGCGATCGCCACTGAAATTAACGGCTCCAGCTAGAATCAGGGGTTTATCCTGGGGTAGGTTCAGCAAGTGGCGGGCAGTCCGGCGATCGCGGGGACAATACAAATCCGTATCGATGCCATAGGGAATGATTTCCAGGCGCTTTTCCCCTAACAAACTGCTGGCTCTTACACAACTCGCTAACCAGTGGCTAGGAGTCACTACAGTCAGATTTAAATGTTGCCAACTTTGCGCTTTACGCCGCCAGATCCAGCGCGATAAATCCCAGTTTTTGGTACTGCCTAATTGCGGGCAAGAGCCGCAGGATTGAGTATAGCGATCGCACTCCTGGCTGTAGTGACACCCCCCCGTAAATGCCCACATATCATGGAGCGTCAGAACGATCGGGGATGGCAATTTCGCCAGCGTTTCAATCTGGAGATAACCGCTACCAATCCAGTGCAGATTGATCACATCGGGGGAGAGGGCTTTGATTCGAGGGACAAGTCTATCCGGCAACCATTGGCACGAAAAGGGGCTTCCTTGTCGCTGGGGATAAAACTTTAAGGGTAAGAAATCAAATGACGGGCGAGACTTGGCAAAATCCCGCCGAAAATTAGGGGGTGGATCGAGTACCGTTGGGTCATCACTGGATTTCACCTGCACCAACATCTGGGTCGTAATCCCACACCGTTGTAGTCCCTGATGCAAGCGATATGCCGATCGGGCAGCACCTCCTTCAATATCCGATGTACTTAACAGGAGAGGCTTCACAATTTCACTCCTTCCATAAATAAGGAGTCTGGTTTATAAATTGTGCCATCTGGTTCTGTATCAAGGTTCCACTTTGACCAATCAGGCGTGAGGCTGGCAGTAGCCGTTTGCAAAGTAATATCGGTAAACCCACACTGGTTCAGTAATCGCTTTAACGAATAGCGATCGTACATCCAGTAATGAACTTCACCACTTAAGCGAAACCGACCAATTTCCAACGCCTGATATTCCTGCCCTAACACCAACTTCAGGAAAAGATTGCGCCGATCGCTAGAGTTACGCAATAGTTTGTAAAAGCGACGAAACCTAGTAACCAGGCGGGCATAGAGTCTTGGTAATGGTTGAGAGTTTACTTGTTGATGCAACAATTGAATCATTGTTTCCGCTTCAATCCCCCATCGTTGCAAGATAAACTCCTGATTAGGAAGGTCATGCCTCGATAGATAGTTCACCATTTCTCCACCAGATTGATTTCTAGCAACCTGATCATACATTTCCAGTAAGATCCAGTTGTAGTTAGCGTCCCACTCTGGCTGACCTGAACTTGCCATTTCCAAGGCCGTTAAATAGGTGCGAGCAATTTGTTCTAAATCAGGAACAACGATGCGCAAAATACCTGGCGATCGCAGCACCCGATAGCATTCCTTGATAAAATGTGGGGCTATTGCTCCGGGTAGATGTTCTAAAAGGTGAGAATGATACACTAAATCAAAGCTATTATCGGGAAAAGGAATTCCTGTGCTTAGATCATAAGTAATCACTCCTTGATCTACAGAACTAAAATCTACGTTTGTCCAATCACGATGGAAACGTCTACCACATCCAAGATTTAAGCATTTCATTGTATTTTGCGGAATTTAACATACAAACTCTGACCCCTGAAATATTGTCTAAACCCCAGGTCTAAGATTGCCTGAGATAGGGAAAGGGTATATCGATTCAGTAGTAGTCTCAGCAAAGGTCTTTCAGCCCGAAAATGATTGAAATAAGTGCTTAGATAACCTGTCGTGTGATATTTGGCTAGAGGTTCAAAAATTATCTTCTCTAGTTGGACTGGAAAGATTTCTTCTAACGATCGAAATGATAGATCAGACCATTGAGTCAGATGATGCGGTGGCATATCCAGCAAATTATACTGATACTTCAAAAAGCTTTCGGCATTAGGAACACAAAAGATTAATATTCCTCCTGGCTTCAACATGTTTACTGCCCACTGAATAAACTGCTTGGGATCAGGAACATGTTCCAATACTTGAAAACTGCAAACGCCATCTAGCGATCGCTCATACAATGTTGCAGCCTCCTTGAGATCAAGATAGGTTACGGGTAATCCTGCTGTTTGTGCAGTTGCCACAGCAGCCTGGTTCAATTCAATTCCGCGCATATCTAGGCCCGCCGCGATCGCAGTACGCACAAAATAACCTGATGCTGCCCCAATTTCCAATGCAGCTTTACACCCGAATAAATCCTGTAAGGCTAATTGATGTTCCCAGCGATCGGGGAGGTAATACTGGTCAATATTTTGTAGTTGTGCATATAGCTTTCCCGAACCTGTAATTGGAGGATCAAAGAATCTTAATTTTGTTTGATTACACTGATAAAGCTTGATCTCTTCACATGTATCAAATTCTTTAGAAATATCGATCTGGAATGCTTGCTGCCAATCTGCAATGAGTTGAGCTGTTCTAATAGCTTTTACAAACGTGACATCCGGCGAGTTTGTCAGTGGGCTAACAGGTTGCATGGGATGAAAACTTGTATAAAAACAAAAATTAGGGCGTAGTCGAAAGTGTTTCTGTCCAGGGCAGGTTAATCATCACGACTCCGCTTTGGCGGTGATGACCATATTTTGCTAGTTTTGTCCCTGTCTCATTAACTCGAAAGTGCAGCACATTCGCATGAAGATCATAAACCTGCACCATCGGTTCATGGGCACCTACCGTTAGCATATAATTCCCTGGCATTAAAAACATTGCCGGAATTTGGATAGAAATGCTATAGCAGCCTGGTTGACGACTGATCACTGAATCCGGTGTGCAATCCGATTGATGGGACGTAAACACCGCTCTACCATCATCAGTTTCAATCCGCATAGAAAGCTCAACATTCCTCAGCGGCTTGATACTTTCATACTTCAAATAAACGCTAAACGGAAAACGAATATCAATTTCTGAAGCAAGTTCATCTGCTTGAAAAATCCCAATTTCTCGAAAAAATAAAGTTGCGTCTGGAGGTGTAACGTGAGCGGGATAGAGAATTTTCAGTACTTCACTATTTGCGCCTGAAGCAAGATAGGTAGAAACAACAGAATTAATATCGCCAACCGCTGAAATTTTTCCTTGATTTAAATAGATGCCCCGAGAGCAAAGTTGGGTGATGGTTCCCATATTGTGGCTCACAAAAAGCAGCGTCCTGCCTGATTTACTCACATCTTCCATTTTGCCTAAACATTTCTTCTGGAATTGAGCATCGCCCACGGCTAAAACTTCATCAACAATCAGAATCTCGGGTTCTAAGTGAGCCGCGACCGCAAAGGCTAATCGCACATACATGCCGGAGGAATAATGTTTAACCGGAGTATCAAGGAATTTTTCTACCTCAGCAAAAGCCACGATTTCATCAAACTTACGCTTGATTTCGACTTTGCTCATGCCCAGAATTGCCCCGTTCAAATAAATATTTTCCCGCCCAGTTAATTCGGGATGAAACCCTGTGCCAACTTCTAATAAGCTGGCAACTCGACCATTTAAAGTAATCTGACCAGTCGTGGGTTCAGTAATGCGGCTGAGGAGTTTGAGTAAGGTCGATTTTCCGGCACCATTCCGTCCAATAATTCCCACCCGATCGCCCTGATTTACTTCAAAAGAAACATCCTGAAGTGCCCAAAATTCTTCCCGATCAGGGGCGGGATGCGATCGTCCGGGTTGTAAGATGCGTCGAGCGATCGACTTAGCACCATTGCTAATCACATCGCGTAACGCCACATAGTGCTGCGGTTGTTGATGGCGCAACAGATATTTTTTACCAAGATGCTGCACTTGAATCACCGGATCAGACATCTGCCTGCACTCCGTTAAATCACATCGGCAAAGGTACGTTCCATGCGGCGGAAGTACCAAATGCCACTGGCGAGAATCATCATAACTAGCGCGATCGATAACAGCAAACCTGTCCAATAAATCGAGGTATTACCGCCTAAAATTGCCCAACGAAACCCATCAATTACTCCTACCATGGGGTTAAGGGAATAGAGGAATCGCCATTGCTCGGGCACAATATTACTGCTAAAACCAACTGGAGAAATATACAACCCAAATTGGACAATGAACGGCACGATGTAGCGAAAGTCCCGATATTGTACGTTTAAAGCGGCTAGCCACAGCCCTACTCCCATTGCCGCCGCAAACGCCAGGAGGATAAACATAGGTAAGGTTAAAATCCGCCAACTGGGAATAAAGTTATAAACTGCCATTAATCCCAATAGGATCATGCCGGAAATTAAAAAGTCTACAAAGCTAACAATAACGGCACTGATTGGAATAATCAGACGGGGAAAATAAATTTTAGCAATCAAATTTGAGTTAACAATCAGACTATTGCTACATTCAGATAGGGCATTAGCAAAAAATTGCCAGGGTAGCATGGCGGCAAACACCAGGATCGGATAAGGTACGCCCTCTGAGGGTAGTTTTGCCAAATTACTAAAGACGATCGTAAACACAATCATCGTCAGCAGCGGTCGAATTAATGCCCAGATAATGCCGATCGCGGTTTGCTTATAGCGCACCAAAATGTCCCGCCAGGACAGGAAATAAAATAATTCTCGATACCGCCACAGATCTTGCCAATACTGACGTTCAGTGCGACCTGCTTGAATAACTAATTTAGTCCGAGCCGAGGGGTGCATGGGCAAGCGAGATCAGAGGGAGCTATGTTGAGAGTGCCCCGGATGTTGACCGGAGCGATCACCGGGATGAGCCGCTCTGATGGAAAATCCCCCCAATCAAGGGCAGAATAGAAGCCATGTTCGCGATCGGCCTCTGACGTTGTTGGTCAGGAACTTTCTGAGGCATTCTTGTATTCCCTAAATGAAGGAGTCCTGTCAGCCCACATCGACAGGTGCATCTGGCTCGAAATTATGTTTACCTCACCCCTTTTTTTCCGCACCTGTGAGCGCTCGACTTCTGGTTGACTACCTTTGTAAGACTTATTCCAGGGTGACAACGGCATCGGCGGCTGTCACAACTACCCTCTGTATTGGCATTACCAGCGTGGCGGTGACTGGATTGCTGGTAGGTGTCCGCCAGTTGGGATGGATACAACCACCAGAACTATTGGCGTATGACCAAATGATGCGGCTGCGCCCCGATCAACCACCTGACCCCCGTTTGTTAATTGTCACGATTACCGAGGCAGACATTCATGCCCAACAACGCTGGCCCTTTGCCGATCGCACGATCGCCCAGGCACTAGCACAACTCCAAAAACATCAGCCCCGCGTGATTGGCTTAGACCTATACCGCGATCTGCCGCACGAACCCGGTCATCAGGAACTGCTTCAGCAACTCCAACAGCCCAATGTCATTGCCATCATGCAAATGCCCGATGACGAGGATATTGGTGTTGCCCCACCGCCCAGTATGCCCGCGCACCGGATTGGCTTTAACGACGTATTTACTGACCCGGATGCCGTGATCCGTCGGGGGCTGCTGTTTGCTAATCCCGATGAGCAGACCACCCTATTTTCCTTCTCTCTGCGCCTTGCCCTTGCCTATCTGCGTCCTGCCAAGATCTTGCCCCGCCCCGGCTTGAGCAATCCTGACTACTTGCGATTAGGAGCCGCCGAATTTGTTCCTCTGGAGGCGACCTCTGGGGCATATCAAACCGTGGATGACGATGGCTATCAAATTCTGATTAATTATCGTAGCCGCCGCAATGTGGCACGCCAGGTAACGTTATCGCAGGTACTAAAGGGGGAGGTCAGATCTGAGTGGATTAAAGACAAGATTGTCTTGATTGGGGCAACGGCACGCAGTTTGAGAGATGTCCACCTGACTCCCTATAGTGCGGCTGAAACCGAGACTCCTAAAATGGCAGGCGTGACCATCCATGCTCAAATCACCAGCCAGATCCTGAGTAGTGTTCTGGATCACCAGCCGCTGTTCTGGTTTTGGGCAGATGGGCTGGAAGTGGTATGGATCGCCACCTGGACTCTCCTGGGGGGATGTCTTGCCTGGTTCGTTCGGAATCCTCTCCTGGTCGGGTTGTATGTCGTTGTGGCGATCGGGGGGCTGCTTATCACCAGCTATGCCCTGTTTCTTCAGCAAGGCTGGATTCCGGTGGCGACTCCCGCGATCGGGCTGTTACTGAGTGCCGGAGTTCTGGTGGCATACCGGGCACAGCAAGCCCAGCGCCAGCAACAAATGATGATGAAACTGTTGGGGCAAAATACCTCACCGGAAATTGCCAATGCATTGTGGAAAAGCCGCGATCGCCTGTTGAAATCTGGGAAATTGCCGGGACAGCGATTAACTGCCACGATGCTATTTACCGATATTAAAAACTTCAGCACTATCTCAGAATCCATGCCACCAGAGAACTTGCTGGAATGGCTGAATGAATATCTCAGTGCGATTACCCACGAAGTACGAGCCAATCAAGGCATTATCAATAAGTTCACAGGCGATGGCATGTTAGCGGTATTTGGTGTACCAATGAACCGCAGCACTCCGATCGAAGTTTCCCAGGATGCCCAACTAGCCGTGACCTGTGCCTTGGCGATGGGCGAGTGCTTAGAGAAACTCAACCAAGATTGGCAACAGCGAGGCTTACCCACGATTCAAATGCGGGTTGGCATCTTTACCGGACCGATCGTGGCAGGGAGTTTAGGTGGCAAAGATCGCTTGGAATATGGGGTGATTGGGGATAGCGTCAATATCGCTTCTCGTTTAGAAAGCTATGACAAGGAACGCCAGTCGGATCTGTGTCGCGTCCTGATCGCCAAAGATACCTTAGTTCACCTTCAGGATCGATTTGAGGTAGAGCATTGGGGCTTAATGGCGCTGAAAGGCAAGCACCACTTAGTCGATGTTTATCGAGTTGTTGGTTACGCTACGAACAAAGAAAAAATGATCAACCCATGCTAACCGGGAACATTTTACCGATCGATTCGATCAACCAATCTACCGGGAATGATCACAGCCCAAGTAGTTAGCTACCCGTAAGCCGCGTGAGTGGCAGTTAATAATGATACTGATGTGTCGCTCTGGTCTATGAACGATCGATTCTGGAGGAACGTGACTAACTCACCGTAGCGCCATTGTTGGAGTCATTATTTTTTCTCTGCCAATAATTGACTCAATTCCCTTGCATCAGCCTTCAAAGTTGGATCTATGAGATCTTGTAAAAGGGCTACTCTAGCGGACTTAATTCATCTCTGTAGCAACACACTGACATTCCTATAAAAATTATTGAGGCTTCGTCACTATGCTTGGTTCTAATACCGTTGTAAAATCAGTCACTCTTTGCCTGAGTACGTTGTTCAGTGTGACGATCTCCAGTGCTCCGATTGCAGCGATGGCACAGGAGTATGTTCCACCCAACCGTGGCATCCCTGGTCGTCGGGAAGGTGCTGGAACCCGTGGTAATTGTCTAAAAGGCAGCAAGCCGTTAATGCCTTTGGTTCCTGGTGATGCCTTTAGTGCCGGTATTTCCGATCAGCCAACGTTTTTCTGGTATGTGCCTTCAGTGGTTTCTAGCCAGACAACGCCCCCAAGAGCGGAATTCAAACTGTTTGATGGCACAACCTCAATTCATAGCGGGGCAGTTGACCTGATGGGGGGTGGCAAGGTGATTAGCTACCGCTTACCCGCCACGGTCGCGAATACCGCTCTTCAGCCCGGAAAAGATTATCGCTGGCAGTTTTCGGTCATTTGTAACGTGAACGGTACGCGATCGATTTCGTTTGTTGAGGGTACCTTCCAACGCCTGCAACCCTCAGACGATCTGATGAATCAGTTAAACAGCAGTGCTCCGGACGAGCGACCAAAGGTGTTAGCGGCGGCAGGAGTTTGGCAAGATGCGATCGCGACGTTGGCAGCACAACGCTGCACTCGGATGCAAGACTCGAAGCTATTGGCCAGTTGGACACGGCTGTTGCAATCGGTACAACTCGGTAACTATGCCAATGAGCCGTTAGCGGCGACCTGTGCCAATGATAGTTCTCCTGCGAGTCCTTAACTTCTCATTTCTTAGCAGCAAGTGGCAGTCTAAATCTGCCAGAATATCAACACCTGGATCAGAGGTTTGATGGGGATCGCACCCCTCTGAGAGGATAGATCTACCACAATTTGCAATTCCGTTCTGAGCATGATTCTGTGTGACTGAATTTGCCCGGATTTGCCAGAGGACGCTTGCATTAATTGTCTATTCCACCGGAATCAGGGGCAACCGTTGCAGAGAGAGCAATGTTTGATTGCTGAATCTCTAAATTCTCAGCCGAATGTAGGAATCCAAAGTATGTTGGAATTTGGCTGAAGCATGGCAGCTATTAAGAGCGCTGGAGAGGGCTATGGCACCGCTGATCTCTTTAATCATTACTAATTACAACGATGATCGCAACTATTTAGAAGCCGCGATCGCCAGCGTTCTACAACAGACTTACCCGAACTTTGAACTGTTAATTTGGGATGACGGTTCAACGATGGGTACCTCAGTCACCATTGCCCGTGACTATGCCCGCCGCGATCGCCGAGTCCGAGTGATTGCGGCGGAACATCGAGGACGAGTGGCTGCCCTAACCGAGGCGATCGCCCAAACCACCGGCAAATATCTCGGTTGGGTGGATCACGATGACCTACTGCATCCTCTGGCACTGGCACAAACGGTACAGATGCTAGAAACCCACCCCACTACCGGGATGGTCTATACCGATTACCTGAACATAGACGAACAGGGGCAAGTTCTGGGGTATGGAGAGGCGTGCCAGATTCCCTATAGTCCAGATCGGCTGCTGGTCGATTTTATGACGTTCCACTTTCGTCTGATCCGGCGATCGGTGTTTGAGCAAGCCGGGGGACTGGATGCCAGAACGGAGTTTGCCGAAGATTATGATCTCTGCCTGCGGCTCTCAGAAATTACCGAAATTCGGCAACTTAAACAACCTCTGTACTATTACCGGCTGCATGGTAGTAATACCTCGGTTCGCTATCGGATTGAACAGGTGCTGCGATCGCGGTTAGCGGTGAGACGGGCACTAGAGCGACGTGGACTCAGTGAGCACCTGACGATCGATGTGGAACTGCCCAGTGGACGGTTTATCCTGCGGCAACGAGCGTCTGCACCCGCCTCGGTTGCCCCTACCCGTTCCGATCGTCCGCAGGGATCCAGTGGTAGCGTCCAGCCAGAGGTCGGTTTAGTGGTGCCCTTATTTTCGGGCAGGGCGATCGAGCCACCTGTCCCTATTCCCCTCCCGCTAACCTGGCAACGCCATGCCAACCCGCGATCGCCTCTGGCTGATTGGAAGGTGGGAGCGTTATTGATCGCCCTACCGTTGTTGGGATGGCTGGGAACGACGATCGCCTACGCCCAACCTGTGCCCAGTTCGGATGGGACAGGGACGATCGTCACCCCCAATGGCAACCAATTTAATATCAATGGCGGCACACAGTCAGGCAATAACCTGTTCCATAGCTTTGAGCAATTTGGGCTGAATCAGGGGCAGATCGCCAATTTCCTCGCGAATAGCCAGATTCAGAATATTCTGGCGCGAGTCACAGGCAGCAATCCCTCGGTGATCAATGGTCTGATCCAGGTAACGGGGAGTAATGCCAACCTGTTTCTGCTCAATCCCGCCGGAATTGTGTTTGGCAACAACGCCAGTTTAAATGTGCCCGGTTCGTTTACGGCGACAACCGCTAGTAGCATCGGGATCGGTAATAGTTGGTTTAATGCCACTGGCACGAATGACTATGCCAATCTGACGGGTACGCCTAATAGTTTCGCCTTTCCCATGAGTCAGCCGGGGGCGATCGTCAATGCTGGGAATCTCGCTGTTCCGGCGGGACAACGCCTGACTTTAATTGGGGGCACAGTTGTTAATACAGGGACGCTATCGGCTCCGGGTGGTGAGGTGACTGTCACGGCGGTTCCCGGACAGAATTTGGTGCGGGTGAATCAGTCCGGTAATGTTCTCAGTCTGGAATTTCAACCGCTAGCTGCTGCAACTGCTGTTACCCCGCTTGCCTTACCCGAACTTCTGACGGGTGGCAATTTAGCCAGTGCGACGGGGTTAACCGTGAATCCCAATGGTACGGTGCAGTTGACCAGTTCGGGGACGGTGATTCCTGCCACTCCCGGTACGGCGATCGTGGCTGGCAGTGTTGATGTCAGTAGTCCGGCGATCGGGGGTAGGGTCAATGTCGTTGGCAATCAAGTCGGCCTGGTTGGAGCGACGATTAATGCCTCGGGTGCGACGGGCGGCGGCACTGTGCGGATTGGCGGTGATTATCAAGGGCAGGGAACCTTACCTAACGCTACTCAAACCGTTGTCACTCCGGATGCCACCATTCATGCCGATGCTATGCAAACGGGCGATGGCGGTCGAGTCATCATCTGGTCTGATCAATCGACGCAATTCTTTGGCAATATTTCTGCCCGAGGTGGAGCCACTGCCGGAAATGGTGGCTTCGTCGAAGTGTCAGGGAAAGAAAATCTGCTCTATCGCGGCAATGTCGATACTACAGCACCCAATGGTACGGCTGGAACTCTGCTGCTGGATCCCTCGACGTTAACGATTATTGATGGTGGTGCAGGGACATTTGATCCAACGTTCACTGGATCTATTTTCTCTGCTGATCCAGATAACGGAGCCAATACGATTTCCTGGCAAGCCATTAATGCAGCTCTTGGTACTACCAGCAGTATCACCCTCGAAGCAACCGGCAACATCACGATCAACTCGATTACCGGAGCGACACCTGGAGTCACGACACCGGGGGTTGCCTCGCTGAACTTAGCCCTTGGTGGTTTAACGATTACCTCTACCGGAGGTGCAGTCACATTTCAGACCTTAACTGACACGATCCAGACCAATGGCGGCTTTATTGATATTTCTGGCACCAGTCTGGCGTTAGGGAATCTGACTACTTCTGTAACTTCTGGTGCAGGGACGGCAACCGCAGGAGCGATTACCTTGACCAGTACCGCCGGGTCAACTACGGCTGGCATTCTCGATAGTCGGGCGAATGCTCTGGCTACCTTTGGCCCAGTTACGGCAACGGGGGGCAATGTCACGGTCAATTCCGCCGGAGACATTACCTTGAATCGCATCCTGACCGATGCCATCGCGACAGGCTTTGGTTACGGCGCTACCGCGAGAGCTGGAGATGTTACCCTAACGACCACTGGAGCCGGAACAGTGCGGGTCACGGATACGTTTACGAGTGTGGCGGGGCGAACGGCGAGTATTTCGGCGATCGGGCAGGCAACGGGCGGCGGCACGACTACAGTCCTCGACAATCAAATTACGATTACGCATGGGGGTGGTTCCACTATTGATCCCACCAATCAGAACTTTACGGTGGGGGATGCCTCGGTGAATGGGACGGCAGGCGTGATCGATCGTGGGGCAACCTTTATTCCGGTTGGCAGCAGTTTTGCCGTTGCTCCGAATGGGGATAGTGTGACCCCTGTAGCTGGCATTACGATTAATTCCGTCAATACGCCTCCTGCACCCCCCACAGTCACGTCACCCCTGACCGGGGCAGAGCAAGATCAACCCTTTACGTTTAGCTTTAGTGATTTGGCATTAAGTGCGGTAGATGTCGATAACGATAATCGCACCTTCATTATTGCCTCGGTTGCCGTTGGGGTCACGTTAACCGTGAATGGTAATCCGGTTGTGCCGGGTAGCACGACGATTTCCCCGGGCGATACCCTTACCTTTCAAGGACCCGCCGGGGCAGTGGGATTGCAGGATGCGTTTACTGTGATTGCCAGCGATCGCGTGTCTAATTCCAGCCCTACGCCAGTCCAAATTCAGGTTCAGCCGCCCGATATTCCACCCGACATTCCACCTGATAACGATGATAATCCGGAGCAACCCAATCCCTGTGCGCTGATCAGTTGCCAGACGCGCATCGACCCACCCCGAATTCCATCGACCTTACCGGACACTGTCCTGGAGCCACCTTCCCCAGAAGGGAACTTTACCAATGCTTTTGTTGCCTATCTGGGAGTGCCGCAACCCCAACTGACGACGATCGATCAGCAGCGAGAAATTGCCCTGGAGATTGAGCGGGCAACAGGAATCCGTCCGGCGTTTGTTTATGTCAGTTTTATTCCCGAGTTTTTAGGGGCAAGCGGGACGTTGGGACAGGTGAAGGAAGCACCCGGATCAACTACCCTGGCGCGGGGGACGGATCAACTAGAAGTGTTGGTGGTGACGGCACGAGGGCCAGCCATTCGCCGCCGGATTGCTACCGCGACCCGATCGCAAGTGATGGCACTGGCACAACAATTTCGGGAGCAGGTGGCGGATCCTCGCCAAACTCGCAGCACCGACTACCGGGAGAGTGGCTACCAGCTATATCAATGGCTGATTGCTCCGGTAGCAGATGAGTTACAGACACGGGGGATTGGCAATCTGGTCTTCATGATGGATGAAGGCTTGCGATCGCTGCCGGTCGCGGCACTTTATAACGGCAAGCGCTTTTTAATTGAAGACTATAGTGTGGGATTAATGCCCAGCCTCAGCTTAACGAACACGCTTTATACCGATATTCGGGATACCGGAGTGCTGAGTTTAGGCATTTCTGAGAGCACCCAGGATCAGCCACCCTTACCTGCCGTCCCGATTGAATTGTCGGAACTCCGAGAACGCTGGACAGGGCAGTCTTACCTGAATACCAGTGCTACCCTGCAAACCCTGAGGCTGGCGCGACAACAGCGTCCCTTTGGCGTGATTCACCTGGCAACCCACGCCGACTTCCAACCGGGATCGATCGGTAATTCATACGTGCAGTTGTGGAATGAGAAACTGTATCTCAATCAAGTTCGAGAACTGGGTTGGAATAATCCTCAAATTGAACTGTTGGTCTTAAGTGCCTGTGCCACGGCATTGGGCGATCGCGATGCTGAACTGGGCTTTGCCGGATTAGCGGTGCAGACAGGGGTGAAGTCGGCTCTCGCCAGTTTGTGGTATGTCAGTGATGTGGGCACTACCGCGTTGATGGGTCGGTTCTATCAGGATCTCCGTCAAGCACCGATTAAAGCTGAAGCCCTGCGCCAAGCTCAACTGGCGATGCTGCGAGGCAAAGTCTTTGTGGATGAGAATGGGCTGTTACAGGGAATTGATCCCACCAAAGGCGTTGCCTTACCGGAAGAACTGGCAGGGTTCCGAGGTGACTTGGTGCATCCCTACTTCTGGTCAGCGTTTACGATTATTGGTAATCCCTGGTAGCGACCTACTGTTGTTGGCGTTTCAACCGCTTCAGGGTTTGATACATCTCTGGCAAGCGGCTATAGATCGCGGAGGACTTCAGATAAATCGCGTGATCCACTGCCGGATACCCTGATACGACCTGTCCGGGGTTAACGTTGCCATGCACTCCAGCTTTTGAGGACGCGATCGCGCCGTCCCCAATTTTGGCATTGTTGGCAACACCCACCTGGCCCGCTAGAATCACCCGGTTGCCGACTTCTACCCCTCCGGCTAGACCGACCTGGGAGGCAAGCGCACACCCCTGTCCAATTTGGCAACCATGTCCCACCTGAACCAGATTATCAATCTTAGTATCTCGCCCAATCCGAGTCTCACCGACTGCCGGCCGATCGACCGTCGAGTTACAGCCAATTTCCACCCGATCCTCCAGTACCACATAGCCGGACTGTTGCATCTTGTACCAGCCTTGCGGAGTCGGCACAAATCCAAACCCTTCGGCACCAATCACCGCCCCGGAGTGGATCACACAATCCGCGCCAATTTGCGTCCGTTCATGAATACTGCAATTGGCATGTAAGGTACTGCGATCGCCAATTTGCACTCCCGGATAAATCACGACATTGGGATGAATGCAGACCTGATTGCCGATCGTCACTCCGGCTTGAATCACCACATGCGCCCCGATCGCCACCTGCTCACCAATGGTTGCGGAAGGATCAATCACGGCGGTCGGGTGAATTTCTGGTACTGGACGAAACGGCTGATAAAACAACGCGATCGCTTGAGCAAACATCAACCGGGGTTCTGGCGCTGCCACCCAGGCAATGCCGCGATCGGTGGCAGCGGCTTGTAAGGTGGCATTCTGGGGCAGAATTAAAGCGCTGGCGGCTGTGGTTTGAATTTGCGCCGCAAACTTACTGCCTTCGATGTAACTGAGGGTGCCGGGAGTGGCTTGATCAACCGCAGCAATTCCCGTTAGCTCTAATTCCTGGCTGGCTTGGGACTGGAGCAGCTTGCCAGTCATGGCACTCAGTTGTTCAACAATTTGGCTAAATTTCATGCGGCAATTTGGCAGTGGATGATGAGTCTGACTGGGTACGCAGTAATCGAACCGATCCTCCCTAACCCTCCTTATGAAGAAGGGAACCGTTCGCGAAGCGTGTGCGAAGCACATACCAGCGTTTGAAGTCCCACTTGTTAAGGCTACGGTGTACACACATCTTCTCTGCAACCTCAAGAGCCTGCATTTCGCCCCCCTAGCCCCCCAATTCTGGGGGGAATTAGAACGTTTAAAGTCCCCCAGAATTGGGGGATTTAGGGGGCGAGACAGGCTTAACCATCAAACAGATAACTTGTGTGTACACGGTAGCTTTTTAAGGGATTTAGGGAGATCTCACAAGGTTGCGGCGCGTTAGGCAAGATGCAGTGTACACCGTAGATTGTGAGGCAGGAACAGTTTTATAGGGTTAAACCGCACCAGAGCCTCGATCGTCTACTTTACTCAAGAATGCGGCAGATTCAACATGAGCGGTCTGTGGAAAGAAGTCGGCAGGTTGCACCCGGTTGAGTTGATAGACTCCCGTGGCACAAAGTTGTTTCAGGTCGCGAGCCAGAGTTGCCGGATTACAACTGACGTAGACAATGCGAGGCGGTTGGATCTGGAGTAAGGCATCGATCGCGGTGGATTCACAGCCTTTCCGGGGTGGATCAAGTAAGACAATATCCGGTTCGACCTCTAAATCGAGTAATACCTGTTCTACGGCTCCCGTCAGAAAGCTAACGTTGGTTAAGCCATTTAATTCCGCATTAAATTGTGCCTGAACGATCGCCTCTGGCTGAATTTCCACCCCGATCGCTTGTTTCACCTGTTTGGCTAGTGGCAGAGTCAGCGTACCAATGCCACAGTAAGCATCCAGAATCACTTCCGAACCTTGCAGCTTTAACTGATCCAGAATTACCTGTAATAAGGCTTCACTTTGTTCGGTGTTGACCTGAAAGAAAGTGTCTGCCCGGATTTGTAATGTCAGTCCGGCAAATTCTTCCTGTAAATCCGACTGCCCAGCCACACAGTAGGTTTCCTGTCCAAAAATGGCATTGGTGCGATCGGGATTGAGATTCAGCAATACACCCACTAACCCCGGAAAGCGAGCTAACCAATCTTCTGCCTGTTCCTCAATCCCAGCTAGATTTGCGTCGGTCGCCACTAGCGTCAGCAGAATCTCCCCAGTACGGCGACCAATTCGTAAGCCGAGGTGCCGGATTTTGCCGCGATGTTTGGTTTCGTCATAAATGCCCCAATGGCGGGTCTGAATATCCTGCTTGACCTCGGCTAGTAACGGATTCAAGCGTTGATCTTGAATTGGACATTGGTTGAGATTAATCAGATCATGGCTCCCTTTCTGGTAATAGCCTGCCTGAACTTGCCCAGTCTGCGATCGCCGGACTGGATAGGTGACTTTATTGCGGTAGCCTAACGGTTCGGTCACAGGTAACAGTGGCTCAACCGGAGGCGACTGAAATCCCCCAATCCGTTCTAATGCCTGGATGACTTGATTCTGCTTAGCAAGTTGCTGGTACTGATCGCTGACATGCTGCCACTGACACCCACCGCATTTATCCGCCACAATGCAGCGCGGACGAATCCGATGGGGGGATGCTTCCAGCAGTTCGTGCAGCTTACCATAGGCATATTGAGGCTTCACCCGCACCAACCGCACCAGTGCCCGATCGCCCGTTACAGTATCCGGCACAAACACGACTCGTTGCCCATAGCGCCCCACGCCATCGCCGCGATCGCTGAGGTCTGTAATCATCACTTCCACCAGTTCTCCCTGCTGCCAGGACTCTGCGACTGGGGGTGCTGTACTGCTGTCCATATTCTTTCCTGATACCAATTCTCGATCGCTGACTGCCGATTGCCTGTACCCTATTCCCTGTACCCTACTCCCTGCCACTCCTATGGCAATTCAACCGACCGCCAAAAAGAAACGCCGCCCCAAAAATCCCTGTAATCGGTTGTTTGAACGCGCGATGGCGATCGTGGCGTTAGCCAACCTGGGATTCGTGATGTTTGACCTCACCTATGTGTCCTGGCGGAACTTCTGGTTGCAGGGGAATGTGGTGATTCCATTCATTGGCAAACAGATCCCCATTTTACCGGGAACCTATTATTCTTGCCCGGATCCCTCCCAACGTCCGAATGAACCAGCGCGGTTCGTGCAGAAATCGTTTGTCACCTGCTTATACGATCCGATTAAAGGGATTGAACCCCATCGCGATACGGAGTCTTACCTCCGCCTGGTGCGACGACTGCAACAACGGATCGGTGAAACTGGAACGCAGACCGGGCTAAGGTCGCCAGAGGTGGCGGCAACCCTGCAAGAATTGCGCCAGTTAAGTGTAGATATGGTTGCCAGCAATCCCTTTGAAGCGGTGGGCAAAAGTGGCACATTGGAGCGGATCAAAAACCAGGTGCGCGATCGCGTCTATGCCAAGACTAAGCAGGAACTCTCGGCTACCAAAGCCTTTGAACTATTTTGGTCAGAGGGCTATCTGGCAAAACATGGGTTTCAGTCCGAGGTCGGGTCGTTTAACCTGCAAGAAAATCGCTTTAGCCGGGATGGGTGGTTTAACCAAACGATCGCGCCGTTGATTGCCACCAACTATTACCGGACGATCGGGGAAAATGGCGAGTTTACCGATAACTTCTGGCTATTGGATGCTCCATTTGTGATTCTGTTCTTCCTGGAGTTTCTGGCTCGGACCTATTACCTCAGTAGCCGCTATACCAGCTTGAATTGGCTCGATGCCATGCTCTGGCGCTGGTACGATATCCCGTTATTTATCCCCTTTAGCTTATTTTTTCCACCATTGGCATTGTCACGGGTGCTGCCGACTGTATTGCGATTGAACGCGGCGGGAATGATTGATCTTGACCAAATTAATGCTCAAATGCGCCAGGGATTTGTGGCTTCGATCGCTGAAGAAATGACCGAATTAGTCATCGTACAAGTGATTAATCAGGTGCAGGGTTCGATTCGGCGCGGAGAAGTGATGCAATGGCTCCAAAGTACCAGCAATCGTCGTTACATTGACATTAATAATGTGAACGAAATCGAAGTGATTTCTAAGCAATTAATGGAATTAGTTTTATATCGTGTGTTTCCGAAAATTCAGCCTGATTTGGAAGCCCTACTGAGTCATAGTGTTATCAGTACCTTGAAGCAATTGCCTGCCTATCAAGGGCTGCAAGCCTTACCTGGGATGGCAAATTTACCGCAGCAAATCACCGATCGGGTCGTTGCTGGCTTCACCCAAACTGTGTATCAATCGGTCAAAACCTCTTTAGAAGATCCTGAACTAGCTAAACTAACGACTCGGTTAGTTCAGAACTTTAGTACCACTATGATGTCGGAAGCTCAGAGCCAAAATAACCTGCAAGAGATCCAAACGCTACTGACCGATTTATTAGAAGAAATTAAGATTAACTACGTCCAGCGATTAGCGGAAGAAGATGTGGCGTTGTTATTAGATCAAACCCGGCATTTACAACACCTATCTAAACCTGATTAATCGATCGATAATGAAAAATCGTGGCGTTGATTTACAAAAATTTTGGGATTCTGTGACCCTTTTGCCGTAAAATCCAACATTCTTTTTGAGCCCGGTCGATCGCGGCAAAGCCCTGTAAACAGGCAGCTATCAGGACGGACAGAGCGGGATTATGGCTGAAGGGTAATTCGGTTGTTTACGCAAGAACATTTTAAAACTTATTTTATAATTATTGTTTATTTAACTAAACAGAAGAACTAAAGTCGAGCTTATCTGAATGGGGATGAATACTGATATTATTTTTGAGAGCACTCCTAAAACACATTAAAGGTGAGCCAAGATTAAGCCTGCGGATTCTGGTTTTTCGGCATCTTTGAAGTTGCTTTCCCCAACCGAAGATAGGGCGAGAACTAGAGGATTCAGACGCTCTCGGAAGTCGTATCCGGGCGCTTCTGAGGCGGCTTCGATCGGGAAATTTGACGATTTTACAGGAAGGGAGATTTATGTCTTACGCGCAAACTCGCACCCAGACCAAAGCTGGGTATAAGGCTGGGGTACAGGACTACCGGCTAACCTATTACACCCCCGACTACACTCCGAAGGATACGGATATCCTGGCAGCGTTTCGGGTAACTCCTCAGCCTGGCGTTCCTTACGAAGAAGCAGCGGCGGCGGTGGCGGCTGAATCTTCCACCGGAACGTGGACTACTGTGTGGACTGACCTGCTGACCGACCTCGATCGCTACAAAGGTCGTTGCTATGACATCGAGCCAGTTCCCGGTGAAGACAACCAGTTCATTGCCTACATCGCTTATCCGCTCGACCTGTTTGAAGAAGGCTCTGTCACCAACCTGCTGACCTCCTTGGTGGGTAACGTGTTTGGTTTCAAAGCGCTGAAAGCTCTGCGTTTGGAAGACTTGCGGATTCCCGTCGCTTACCTGAAGACCTTCCAAGGTCCTCCCCACGGGATTCAAGTTGAGCGCGACAAGATCAACAAGTATGGTCGTCCTTTGCTCGGTTGTACGATCAAACCCAAGCTCGGTCTGTCCGCGAAGAACTACGGTCGTGCCGTGTATGAGTGTCTGCGGGGCGGTCTAGACTTCACCAAAGACGACGAAAACATCAACTCCCAGCCGTTCCAACGCTGGCGCGATCGCTTCCTGTTCGTCGCCGACGCGATCCACAAATCCCAGGCAGAAACGGGTGAAATCAAGGGTCACTACCTGAACGTGACGGCTCCTACTTGCGAAGAAATGCTAGAGCGGGCAAATTTCGCGAAAGAGCTGGAAATGCCCATCATCATGCATGACTTCTTGACCGCTGGTTTCACTGCCAACACTACCCTGGCGAAGTGGTGCCGCGCGAACGGAGTCCTGCTCCACATTCACCGCGCGATGCACGCTGTAATCGATCGTCAGAAAAACCACGGGATTCACTTCCGCGTTCTGGCGAAGTGCTTGCGGATGTCTGGTGGTGACCACATCCACACGGGAACCGTTGTCGGTAAGCTGGAAGGCGACAAGGCAATCACCCTCGGTTTCATCGATCTGCTACGCGAAAACTACGTCGAGCAAGACCGCTCGCGTGGGGTTTACTTCACCCAAGACTGGGCTTCTATGCCGGGTGTGATGGCGGTAGCTTCCGGTGGTATCCACGTATGGCACATGCCCGCTCTCGTGGAAATCTTCGGTGACGACTCCGTCCTTCAGTTTGGTGGTGGTACGCTGGGTCACCCCTGGGGTAATGCGCCAGGTGCAACCGCTAACCGCGTGGCTCTGGAAGCTTGCGTCCAAGCTCGGAACGAAGGTCGTGACCTGATGCGTGAAGGCGGCGACATCATCCGGGATGCGGCTCGTTGGAGTCCTGAACTGGCGGCGGCTTGCGAACTGTGGAAGGAAATCAAGTTCGAATTTGAAGCTGTTGACACCGTTTGATGACGGTTTGACGATTGCGGATTTTGGATTTTGGATTTACAACTATCCTCAATCCAGAATCCAACATCGACCCTCCCAAATTCCCAATGGATCTCAAGCAGATTGCGAAAGATACGACCAAGACGTTAGTCAGTTACATGACGTATCAAGCGTTGCGGGTTGTGATTGCTCAGTTGGATGAAACTGAACCGAAACGAGCCTATTGGCTACGCCAGTTTACTCATCGGGTCAGCATTCAAGATAGCGAAGCTTACCTGGATGCCTTATTCAAAGAGGAGCAACGGTTAGCCTTTCGGCTCTTAACGGTACGAGAACATATCGCGGAAGAGGTGGCGGATTACCTCCCAGAAATGTTGCGTACCGGAATTCAGCAAGCCAATTTGCAGCAACGCACTCAGCAATTGGAGCGCATGACGCAGGTAGATCCACAGGCTGAGTCAGCAGAAGTGGACGCGGCAGTAGAACCGCTCGATGAAGCTGAGCTTCCGTCTGAGTCGGAACCACCACCTAAAAGCGATCGCTTACCGCCCGAATCTCTTTGGTAGTCCTGGTTTCGCACTTCCCTTTTTAGTCACACCACTTCAGTTAATTACGTAGAGGACATTCATGAAGACCCTACCCAAAGAGCGTCGTTACGAAACTTTTTCTTACCTGCCTCCCCTCAGCGATGCTCAAATCGCTCGGCAAATCCAGTACACGATCGACCAGGGCTACCACCCTTGCGTTGAGTTCAACGAGTCTTCTGACGCGGAAATCTACTACTGGACGATGTGGAAGCTGCCTCTGTTCAACTGCTCTTCTCCTCAAGAAGTGCTGAACGAAGTGCAACAGTGCCGCTCTGAGTATGGCAACTGCTACATTCGCGTGGTGGCATTCGACAACGTCAAGCAGTGCCAGGTGATGAGCTTCATCGTCCACAAGCCGAACCAAGGCGGCGGCGGCTACCGCTACTAAATGGCTATCGCGACTAACTAATTCTTAGTTATCGGTGGCGTAGGGTGGGCAGCAATGCTCACCCTGATTTTTTATGATCTTGATCTTAAGCTCTGGCATTTTGCCCCCCTAGCCCCCCAATTCTGGGGGGAATTAGAACTTTCAAAGTCCCCCAGAATTGGGGGATTTAGGGGGCGAGATAGGCTTCACCATCAAACAGATAACTTGTATGTACACCGTACCAATTCTGGAGGGAACTAGCATTCAAAGTCCCTCAGAATTATGGGCTTAAAGCCCTGCGGGCATATCAGAAAAGGGGGCTGCAAAAGCTTCAAGCTTGAAAGCAATTTCTCCATGATCGCTGAAGTGAATCGGGATATCCGAATTGGTTTCTTAGGGGACTCGTTTGTGAATGGTACGGGCGATCGCACTCATCTAGGCTGGACAGGGCGAGTTTGCCAAACCTTGTCGCAACAGGGTTATCAAGTTACCCATTACAATTTGGGGATTCGGCGGGAAACGAGTACCGAGTTATTACAACGGTGGCAAGCGGAATGCGATCGCCGATTTCCAGTGGGTTGTGATAATCGATTAGTCTTTTGTTTTGGCGTGAATGATACGACTTTAGACGGTGGTAAACCGCGAGTCGAACTGCCACAGTCAATGGACAATACTCGCCAAATTCTGTGTCGCGCCAAAGAAAAATATTCTGTGTTTATGATTAGTCCAGCGGCGATTCCGGAGCCTGAGCAAAACGATCGGATTCGCCAATTGACCGAACAGCTATTGCCACTGTGTAATGAGTTAGAAATTCCGTTTTTAGATGTATTTACACCGCTGTCGCGATCGCCGGTTTGGCTACAGGAAGCCGCCGCGAATGATGGCTACCATCCGGATGCGGCAGGCTATACAGAATTTGCTCGACTGGTGCAAACATCAGCAGTTTGGCAGCGCTGGTTCCACTAAATTAACCGTTTTTTTCTACTGCAACTGAGAGTTACCGAGTGCCATGAGTTACTATATCGCGCCCCGATTTCTAGAAAAACTGGCAGTTCACATTACCAAAAACTACCTCAACCTCCCAAATGTCAAAGTGCCGTTGATTTTGGGGATTCACGGACGCAAAGGCGAAGGCAAATCCTTCCAGTGCGAACTGGTGTTTGAACGTATGGGCATTAATGTGGTGCACATGTCGGCAGGGGAGTTAGAAAGTCCGGATGCGGGTGATCCAGCCCGATTGATCCGCCTGCGTTACCGCGAAGCGGCTGAACTGGTAAAAGTGCGCGGCAAGATGGCAGTGTTGATGATCAATGACATTGATGCCGGAGCCGGACGGGTGGATCAGTACACGCAGTACACGGTCAATACGCAGTTAGTTAATGGCACGTTAATGAACATTGCCGACAATCCGACTAACGTGCAGCTTCCCGGAGCCTATGACTCTGAACCGATTCAACGGATTCCGATCATCGTCACGGGCAACGATTTCTCGACGCTATACCAACCCTTAATTCGGGATGGTCGGATGGAGAAGTTTTACTGGGAGCCAAACCGCGACGATCGCATTGGCATTGTGGCGGGCATTTTCCAGGTCGATCGCATTGCTCACGGAGATATTGAACAATTAGTTGATGCCTTTCCCCAGCAATCGATCGACTTTTTTGGCGCGGTGCGATCGCGGTTATATGACGAACAGGTGCAGCAATTGATCCAAAAGGTGGGAATAGAACGGATTTCCTCCCGAGTTGTGAATAGTGCCGAAGCCCCGCCAGAATTCCAAAGACCAAACTTTAGCCTGCCCCATTTGATCGAAGTCGGTCAGCAGATGGTACAGGAACAAAAACGAGTGCAGGAAATGCGGTTGGCAGAGGAATATAACAAGTCGCTGTACTTTAATCGCAAATTAGGCGACACCAGCGATCGGTCTGCCCCATCCTCCAGTCCCTCAAACGATCCGCAATTCTTCCGCAGCTACTCCGGCAATGGACAATCCGGGAACGGACAACCATCCCATCCCGCTTCGCCGCCATCCACCAGCTACGCCGGACAACCTTCTAGTAATCGACTTACACCCGAGGTCATGACTGAAGTTAACCGGATTTTAAGTCAGGGACATCGGTTAGGCATTGAGTATGTAGACGATCGCCGCTTCCGCACAAATTCTTGGAACTGCTACGGCAGCTATCACGGTGATGGGGCAGCCGCGATCGCGGCTCTAGAAGCTTGCTTGACGGAACATCCCAAAGACTACATCCGAATTGTGGGAATTCAGTCGGGCGATCGCCGCCGGATCAGCGAAACCATCATTCAACGACCACTAGCAGCTAAAGCTTGAGTAAAAGCAGAGAGGACGGGAGCTTGCAGGAAGAAGATCAGCTTTCGCCTCCTATCTGCGATCGTAATTTGGGCTACGATCGCGATTTCAACCTGTGAATTGCGAATACGGTTGCTAGGCAGAAGGCGTGGAACTTTGCCCCGAGCGACCTGGAAAATCTGATTGAGGAACTTGATTTCTTAGGACAGCAATAAACGGCAGGTCTGCTTCTGCTGCTCAGGTAATCTCGTTAGACGAGTTGAGAAATACGATAATGGAAAAACCCTCTCGGCTATAAAGACAAACCGCTATGCAGTATCAAGTCTTTGTCCAAAGTCAATCAGACCAGCAGTTTATTGCTTCTATAGTAGGGATTCCCAACTGTATTGTGGAAGGAAATTCCCGAGAAGAGGCGATCGTCAAAGCCAAAACCATCTTGGAAGAGAAGTTAGCTCACGGTGAAATCGTCACAATCGAGATTGGTTCCCAAACTATTAACCCAGCAATTGACCCTTGGCTCAAGCATCTTGGCGTTTTTGAGCATGACCCAACCTTTAACAATTTTCTGGAAGAAGTAGCCGCATACCGTCAACAGGTTGATGGAGATCATGCACCATTTAGAGAGTATCCAAAATAAGTAAAATCAGCAAAAACCAGATCTTTTCAACACATCGTTAGTAGTGATTAACTCACCTTCAGCACCTCTACTCATTTTGAAGTTTGATATGTCTTGAAGCCCTGAAAACATAATCGGTCTAGCCCTTAACTTTTCAGTATAAAAGTTAAATGTATTCGAGTTTATGCAGAATGGAGTACCAGATATTTGCAAGTTCCCTGAGGATAATAAACAGCTAGATAAAAGATGTAGCATAAAGGCTTCAAGCTCCCTACCATTCTCCTCTGAGGAATGATATATACACTGTGCTGACTCCTCATTCGGCCAAGAATCAAGAAGCTGACCATCATCTTTAACTAAGCAAATTCCTGGATCAATAACACAAATAACAGAGGGTAAGTTCCAGAAGCCGTAACCTTCTTGGAAAAGGTTAGCAATGTAACGAAGTAAAGTATCAAGGTGAACACCTCGATAAGCAAATAAATAGCTTCTTCCTCTTACCTGATGAAATGTAAAAGCTTCTTCCTCGGCAATCTTTTTGCATTGAATTATTCTATCTTCAGGTAAATTTTCAGGAGGTGTAAAATGGATTACTTTTGTATGGCAAGCAGAATTTAAAGTCTTAATTGCCCGACGAAATTCATTTTCATTAAGAAACGATTTAATTTCTATAGATGCAACAACACCTTCTGAAAAAAAACGACGTGAACCAAACAACCCACTCATTACAGGGAAATCAGAGCGGTAAAGGATGATATCTTGTGGATTACTTTCTACTGACCTACTATTTTCATCAGTACTGACAATTACCCCACGATCCACAAAGATGTTTCTAGGGAGGCTTCGGTTTAGAACAGTTTGAATAAAGTACTCTCGATCCTCGCCGAGGGTTAAAGAATCAGCAGTCTGCCCACTAAGACCTTCTGAATACTGTTTCAAGAGACTTGATAACTGAGAATAATATTTTTTTAGGTATGACATATTTCAAATTTTAAAAAATTAAATTTTATGGTCGCTTTTTTCAAGATTATCCTTGTAGATTGTATAAAAATACTGTCGTAGAAAAAAACTTAATAGAAGCTTTTTAAGAACTAGAATTTTAAGTGGTTATCTATTACATTGGATAGTTATGGAAATGTCAAGTGTTTATAGTTGTTTCTACTGCTTAAGGTACATGGTAACTCTTAATTTGTGAGTCTTTCAGCCTTTAATACTTGTATCTCATTAAGCAAGAAATGCTATATTTGTTAGCTTTATTCATGTAGTCTATCGATGTTTCTAGAAACGGAGATGAGCAGGGGGTGTAGTAATGTTTATGATTGTAATAGGAGAAACTAGTATTTCATGAATGATTTAGACCATCTTTGCGTTGAGCAATAGAAGTTGATTCAGCTTGTTTCTCCTTTGGTCTAGGGACTAATGCCATAATCAATAGCCCGATGTAGAGTGACCAACCACAGATGCGGCTCAGGATTTCAGTTAGTGCTACGGAGTTAATCGCGTTAGCAAGTAATCCTAGTAGGACAGGGGCAAACATCATCCAAAATAAGAGCCAGTAGGCTTTTCCCCTAAACCCAAGCTTGCTAATTACCCGTGACCAGGGCAATCCCCAAAGTAGATACAGAATGCCGAAGAAAAGAAAGATAGCAGCTACCTGTCCAAGTGTTTGACCTAATGCTCCTCCCAACGCCCGTGCCAGCATTTCTACAAAGTAATCGAAATTCATTTGTTAATCTCTATGTGCATAACAATAAAGCCCACCAGTTTTAATGCTTATAGGCTTTTTCTAAAGTTCCCCGTTTAAGGAGAAAAGATCGATATAGGATGCAACCACAGGGTTAGCTAGAGTCTCCGATCGCGCTCCAAATCAAGGATGACCTTCTCTAACACCCATTTGTCTGATTTTCCGGGGTAATTCGATCTGGTACGTTCAATCAGCCGGGTTGCTGTTTGTTTGTCGTGATACACCATGCCCAAGATGCGATCGTGCAACAACTGACACATTGCCTGCTGGGGATCTGCCTGGGGGACTTGAGCTTTTCTAATGGGGGTTGGTTGGCTACCGGGATAGGTAACAATTTTGTCGGCTGGAATCTTCAGTCTCTTGGGTGGTCGCCGATCGTGAATCGCTTGCACAATCCACACAATCACTAAAACGATCGCACACAGAAACAACACCCATAGCCAGGTAATAACAATGCCAAACATGGAAATACTCAAGTGATAGAAGCTGAAAGCTCACCAGTTTCTAGATTCTGGTAGGCTTTGCTTAGAGTGCCCGTTTTAGTCAATCGATCACTTTCTGAGGACGGAAGTGATGATAACCGAGTGACTGAAGAATGAGCAGGGAGAGAAGTCGCGATCGCCTACCTAAACCAAATTGGTGAAGCCATAGCAGAGCGATCGCATCACCAATTTCAAATAAATAACTACTGGCAGTATGAGCGATAGCCAGTAGTTATCTACCAAAGGCGAGTAAATGGACTTTTTGGACGATTAAGATACTCGCTCAATTGGTTAGACTCCTGGTTAGATTTATCTGGAAAGAACGTTAGTAACTCAAGATATTGATCTGTTTGCCTCAAGGTAGCACTACCATCAGATTTTGTTGTCTTTAGCATGACAGGATACATCCGATGCCATATTCGCCCAATTCGTGTTGGATTCTGTCTATTGCCCGTAAATCCCGCTACGATAGTACCCTTTAAACGTTTGGTCGGTACAAATTGCCGCCCTCGTTGGACTTCGTCGTAGCCTCTGTGAAACCAATGAATTGCGAGGCTATCACCCTCATCGTCTGCAACTCGCCCCCAAACCTGGGCGCGATCGCGGCACCACGTCTCACGCCACTCAGCCGGATGATTAGTATTTGGCTCAAAATTCCACTTTTGCATCCAGGACCTGGCAACCTCCAACACTCGATCAATGAATTGACCGACCTGTTGTAACTGCCTGGCAGGATCATTGCTTGAAAAAATGGCTCTTTGCCACGTCCAATGACAGCCAATCAATTTTTCATAATTATCATCAGAATAGAACTTTCGATGGTCTACTCGTCTCCAACTTTTACCAAAACCACCCAACAACATGGCAAATTGCATTAAATGACTAACTAATTTTTTTAGAGCCTGTTCCCTTTCCGTTTCGAGTGGTTGCGTCAAAAGCCAGGAGAGTTCTCCTTTAATGGTGTAGTAAGGCATTTCATAACGACCGTATCTTTCCGAGCTAAAGGGTTGAGTCTCCCGAAAACCCAGATTGAGCAATCCCCAGGTTGCCCCATCCTGGATTCCTCCAAACAATTGATTGACAAGGAGTTCAGCAGTATCGGCATCACTTAACCCACCGAAAATTCTCAAGGCATGACCTCGCAAAGCCGCACGAAAAATATTAGGACGGAATTCCGGTGTTCTGTCTATCAGCGTAGATGCTACACCCTGCCCTTTAAGGTTTACTCGATAAAGAGATGATCCGGACTGGATGTCCGGTTTGCCGTATCCCGCAGAGACACGACAGCCAATTCCACTCGAAAGGGCTGTTTGCCAAATTTGCCAAATCTCTTTCCATTCCGCCTCGTCTAAATCAATTGCACTAGAGACACCAAATCTTAACTCTGGTTGATGTAAGGAAATTTGAACAAAGGCACCTCCATCTTTCTGGCTAGTGTCTAGATTTTTAACTTGCCATCCTTGTTGAGGATGGGCTAAGTCAATTAAATTGTTCATCCAGTCAGCACTCGTAGGATAGCCTCCATGAAATCGCAAAATACCGGGGGACAGAGAAACTCGGTCGCCACAGTAATAGGCAACACGATCGGGAAAAAGTTGTTGACAAGCCTGCCTGAACGCTCCTTTCATACTGCTACCAGGGTAGAAAGGAATCCCTCTAGCCCCAATTACCGGACGAATAATGCTCTCGTCTTGCCCTGCATTAGTGACAAACCGCCAGGATATGGAGTAGGTTTTGGTTTGAACGTCTTCGCCAAAATCAGGCGAGTCTGGATCAGCTTTGTCGATCCACTCATCAATCCATAACTCTGCATCCGATTTCTGCTCCTTCGTAACTCGCTGAAGTTGGCAACGCCCCTCAATCTGCGCCCGAAACATCATTGGGACTTTATTAACAGCATCAAGAAGAGTCATTTTTAGCTAAAGCCCGCTTACAACATTAACCAACCAAATACTTGTTCTACTGTCAAAGCAAGTTCAATACCATTTAGAACTGGCAATACGGTATCGCCTCTCAGCAATCGCACTCGTTGTTCTGGCAACACGATCAAGATGCTTGCTTCAGCGGGATCGAGCAGCCAGCCTAATTCCGTTCCCTGCTCAGAGCAGTGCAAGAGGTGATCTAACACTTTGGTTTGGCTCTGGTCTGGTGATAGGATTTCGATCGCCCAGTCAGGATGGATAAAAAAGCGGTTTTCGATACGACCGGAGGCATTCACAGGAATCCGCGCCCAGCGAAAGACTGCAACATCGGGAACGATCGACTGTCCGCCAAAGGTACAACGCAGTTCAGGAAAGGCTCTAGCAATTTTTTGAGGGCGAGCCGCTTGGTTAATCCGCTCACAAAGATCTCCTTGAAGTGCACTATGTTCTCCTTGGGGCATGGGCTTTTGGATGATTTTCTGGCGGATGAATTCTGACGCTGGTTTGGTTTCTGGCAGGTCTAAGAACTTCTCTAGTGTTAGTGGCTCTGTTGCAGTACTCATGGTGAGGAATCGAAGTTTCTCTTTAGGGTAATTCAGAATTATTTATAGCGATGGGTTCACCAGACAAAGCGATCACTTAATCCTCGTCATCGATCGCCACTCCCCCTTTGTAACGTTGAGTCCACCAGACAATACAATCGCAGAGTTGAGTGAGAACAGCTAAAGATACTCGCTGATCTTCGATGGGAATTTGCCAAAGTTGCTCAGACATTGCCTGAATTGCATCGGTATTTTCAACTCTCACTGAATCGTTGGGAATTGAAACATGAGCTTGTTGCAGGACTGCAACGAGAGCATCCCAGGTTTCCTTCCAATACTGAGATTTGTTGGGTTCCTTTTGTAACCGCAAATGTTCTCCCCAAAAACGCTCCAATCCGTAAGCGACTGCCATCCGCATTTTGTAACCCTGATTCAGAGATTTTGGATCACGTTTTCTAGCTGCCAGAACCAGTCGTTGTGCTTCTTGATCTAACCCGTATGAATTCCAGCCCATTACTGATACTCTCCGCCTAAGGTGACACGACAACGACCAAACCCAATCGATTCCAGCCCACCGAAATACAATTCTTGAGCTACTTCTTCATCACCAAATGGCTGCCAACCAGGCTGCTTTAGTGCAATGGGAAACACCAAAACACTTCCTTCTGGCAAAGCCTCAACATTAAAGAAAGCTCCCCCCTTTGCTTTTTTCATATTGGGATCTTCTTTTGTCCCCAAAGCAACTCGACTCTGACGATAGAGTGCCATATCGTGAATCATGCCAATATCTTTGTTGTCTACAATCAGAAGATTTTTAGGTTCCAGCATAGTGCCAGGTGGAATCCACGGCTTCAACTCTTCTTCCTCTTTTGGATGTTCAATTTCAAGAAAACCTAAGTTAAAAAATAGAACTTTAGGCGCATTATCAATTTGTCTGCCTTGAATTGTTTTGGCGGCTGTATAGGCTAGAGGAATTTCAGGCAACTTTGTTTCTGTACCGTCCGCCTGCTTGTAAGTATGAATAACTTGTTTGTAACGTTTCAGCAGCCAGGGACAAGTAACCCAAATGATGGGTTGACCGGGGCAAAAAACGGGTAGCCAAACGAGAGACGCATACTCAAACTTCACTAATGCTTCCGTTGTGCCTCCATCTTCCTGACCTGCGACAGCTTCATGCCCATACCAGGTGTTTTCTGCACCAGCTTTACCAAGGCGCATATCGGCACGAAAGCGACCGCGAATGGAGCTACCGGGAATAATGCCGGTTTGGGTAAATTGGTCGCGGAAAATTAGATTCAGATTTCCGGTTTCTTCTCCGGCACTGGCTCCCACATGCAGTGGTGCCAGGGTTTCAATGATGCCGTAAGCTTTGTGATACATAAGCTTTGTGATGGGTAGTCGTTGAAGAATTGAGAAAATTAGTGGACGATCGCCATTTCCTGATCAGCTTCAGAAAATACACCTGGGAGTGGCAGTGCTAATCCACAGCCCCAGCGCTTAAGCGTCACTCCCTCTTTGGGAAACCAGTTAGCATCCCAGTCCTGCCAAGCAGGGAGAGGTTGTTTAAGCACATACACACTTCCAGCAGGCACAGCATAGCGTCCACGGGAGAGGAGCTTAGGCTGGTTGGGTTGATGAATGTTATGCCCTGCCTCATCTTTGCGATCGCCCAAGCGATAACGGAAAGGAATGGGACGATCGGTGAGCAAGGCTTCCACTTCCCACTCGGTTGATTGCTTCAGGTCGCTGTCAACCGTTTCCAGTTGGTGACGGGTGGCATCTCCTTTCTGGAGCAACTGCGGTTCCCGATAGGACAGCCGATTAGAACCCCAAATTGCTGGAGTAATCAAAGCAAATTGTTGACCCACAGGGCGTTCCAGTAGCTCCTGGATAGCGGAATCCAGGGAATGCGAGGTGACATCCACCATGTGCCCTTCTCCTCCAAACCGATACCAACCGTCTGGTAACTCATGGCTGGCAAGATAAACCAGGCAGACTTCAGGATGTAACTGAATCGCATTTTCTAAGAACAAGCTGCCCCGATCGCTGTCTATATACACCCGGCGCTGATCCTCTTGCAGGCGGGGATGGAGATGGGGTAGAAATTTCCAGGGAGACTTCTCGACTGTTTTGGGCTGGTTCCATTCTCGGATGGAGAGCCATGTGCCCCCTTCAAATTTGTCCGATGGAGCTTCACCCTGATCATCCAACCAGCAAAATTCCTGGGTTTTCTGATGACACTGCCAGCTTAATCTGTGTTGAATCTTATCTTCCTTAATCAGGTAGTTCCGGGGAGTGGGCACATAGAAGTTCTGTTGGTCTGATTTAATCTCACTGATTTTTGCCCAGAATGGTCCGGCAATATAGAAGTCATCCCGCTTCATCCAGGTTTCGCCATAATGGGCAGCAAACAAACCAGAAACCGTAGCAGCACTGGGCGGGAAATGCGTGCCCGATCGCCCGACTAAATTCTCAGGTGACAGAAACCGCCCGGCACTGCCGTAAAGTAACCCCAATGCTTCGATCGTGATCAAATACTCAAACTTCGCTGGTTTTTGCTCAGTGCTATTCATGCTTCAGTTTAGTAATCACGGTGTAGATAAAAGCCAACCTTTGCCAGATTGATGATCCACTCATTGAGTGCAGTTTGAATAGTTTTCCCATTCACAGAAATATTTGCCAAAACTCCTGCCTGTTTTTCTTGGCTAACGAAATCGCTACTATCCCATAAATGTTGTTCAATAACTGACCGTTGACCAGGGAAGTAAACATCAAAAAGAGCCAAAGCTACTTCTGCTTCGCCTTTCTGAAACGCATGGCGAGATTCCAGAACAGCAACATCGTTGTAGAAATGAGTCCAGTTTTGTCCATGACTACGATCGCGGTATGCTTCCATTAATCTTTCTTCTAGCAGCCACCAAGGACAAATCCATTCCAGATGGTTGCCGCTGTTAAACAAAATCCGAAATGCAATTCGGTCTTTACCATGACTCTTCGCTGCTTTTTCGGCTTCCCGGCAATGTTGCAGGACTTCTCGCTGGGGCACACTCGGACCTGCCCAGACAAACCCAACACTCGGTGTAATGGGTTTCGCTGTCCCACCAATCCCATTCCAGATTTTCGACTTAAATGTGCTGAACCAGTTGAGACACTCGATCGCAGGAATTTGCTGATCCGGGTTGTAGAGAACACCTAAAAAATCATCGCCACCGGCATAGACTACCCGCCCCTGCCCATCTGGAAGGTAGGTACGCTGGTTATCTTTGAATTCTCTTCCCCATTGGCGCATTAGTTCGCTGAATTGAGTTGTGCCTGTGTCTTCTATTTGGATGCCCTGTTGACCCAGTTGTTTCAGATAATCACTTGCACCGTCTCCATCGCCCATGAACCAGCCTGTCCAGTACACAGGTTCCGGTTGACCATTCCGTTCGGGTAGGCGATTCAGTTCTCTAAAACTTTCAACGCTTAAGTCCTGATCAATTTCCCTTGCCAGTTCTTCGATCGCGACACTTAGTTGTTGATTGACAAGACAAGGTTGTTTCGCTTTAACGGCATCACTTAATGTATCCACAACAGTACGATGGGTAATCAGCCGTTTTGTTAATTCTGGAATACTGAGTTCTTCACGCGGATCAATAAAGGGTTCACCATATCTGTCTTTGTTTTTTACGGGTAAGTTGAACCGTTTAGCAAAGGTTTCTCCTAACCTGAGGCTCAGATGTTTGTAAAAAGTACGAATTTCGTCCTGTTCGGTTTGAATACGATCTCCCTTTAACAGGTTATTCTGGTTCAGTGCGTTAATGATTCCCTGCCGTTCTAATTCTTGAGTCAATTGCTCAAAATAGGACTGGATATCCTTTTGTTGTGAATAGCCTCGTTTTGGATTGACTTCACGCCCCATCCCCGGAAAGGCAACCGCGTCTGATCCCGATAGGGTGGAGCTTTCACCCTGCCAATTCACCCCAGTCCATGCCCGCGATCGCTTGCGTTCGTTCAGTCGTTGCCGCACTTCTGTAATGCTTTCCCCAGGCTGACCCTGTGCCAGAAAAAACTCCCAGGTATGGTTTCCCCACAGTTGCCAGTTTCGATTCCAGAAGAACCGCCATCCCGCTGTGGACGGTCTCTGATTGCCGAGCTGTTCTTCAATCCAGGTCTGACAAGTCGTGACAACTAACTGCCAGGCTTCATCCAGGAATTGTTTGGCGATCGCTTCCGACTCTTTTTGCGTGGCTGCAACTTGACCTCTGACAATGATCTGATTCGGCATTCCCTGGGTCACATTTGCCAGAGCTGGAGACACAACCTGACATCCTGGAAATTGCTCAACTCCCAGGCAGATTGACCGCGCCATATAGGAAAGCAGATAAGAACTCCCATAGAGGTCACGCAGCTTACGAGATTTTTCGATAAAACCCTGAACCGGAGCAAAGGTAATTGCGGTATAGACAGACGGACTGGAATTGCTCATCCATCTCACTCCAATCGGATGACAGTTAATGACAAGAGGTTAGCAGAGGGTAAGAAGTTGAGTCTTCAAAGATGAAACTGGAGCGCATTCAGCTTCATTAGATCGCGGTAAGTATGATTGCTACTGTCATACTGGGTCAGCATAATATTCCAATAATTCTGGAGTGCAATGCCTAAAATAATTGCCAGAGCAACTGGCATAGAGTAAACCAAACGGATCTCCTCATAACTCTGTTGGGCTAAATTGAGTACCTTAAAAATTTCTCGGGAATATTGCATCCAGTCTTCATGCAATTCAATGGTGCCGATCGATTGACTTTTCATATAGATTAAGTCGCCGTATGCCTCAATGCTGGAATCTCCACTAGAGATTTTGTGCGAAGACACATCGATCGCGACCGTTACGTTTGGCTGACGTTTGGGCGGAAACTTCACCTCAAACTTCTCAAAGGCTGCCACATCTTCTTTCAGGGTTCGGTCTCGAATTTCTACAACCGGATAGTAGCTATCAGAGGTCTTACTATATTGAAAAATTCGGGCGCTATCCAGACTGAAAACCGTGCCGATCAAAATCCCGACGCTAGCTGGACCAATGTACGCCAGATTAATCACAGTATTTCGAGGCGTTTTTGTTTTCAGCTTTTCCAGGTCATAGCGAGTGATTTTCAAGAAATCTTTCAACCTCTCTGTTTCATAAATATCACCCCGGTAATTGAAGATCAAATCGGAGGGAGAAATTTGCAGGTATTGCGCTAAGTTCCGTCGATAATTTCTGAACCGTCTGTCTTGCTCAATTAAATTGAACAGAGCGTTCAGCGCGTTGTCACTATTGGCTGGATTGGAAACATTAATCACGATCGGTAGCGGAATAGCAGCATGTTTGTAGATAGACGACTTCCGCGCTTCGCTCCAGATGCCCAACCCAATAAAAAGCAACACCACCGCCAATACCACCCCATACCCTGCACCCAACTGATCTGCCACTAAGCCACCGATCGCCCCAATGATGCCAGCGGTGCCCGTAAAGGGATTACTTAGAATTGCTACCGGGTCATGTACCAGTTCCGCGATCGCCGTTTTGACCTGTCGCACAATTTGTCGTCCACCGCTCCGCTTTAGCATCGATCGTTCTCTTTTTTCTATAGGTGCTGTTCTAACATACCAATGCAAATTTTCAGCCAATTTCTCGATTTCGCTAACTTTTTGCTTGCCTGGAGTCAGGTCGAAGCCAATCAAGGTGGCGCGGGAGTCGATGGCGAGACGATCGCCCAGTTTGCCCAGAATGATCGCAATCTGAAAGCATTACACCATGCAGTCCTGCGGGGAACCTACCGTCCATTACCGTTGCGCCAGTTGTTTATTCCCAAAAAGCTGGATGGCTGGCGTGAATTGCGAGTTCCGACTGTCCGCGATCGCATTGTCCAGCAAGCTTTGCTCAATATTCTGCATCCGGTATTAGAGCCTCACTTTGAAGACTGTAGTTTTGCCTATCGTCCTGGTCGTTCCCATCTGATGGCAGTCGAGCAAGTGGCAAAATGGCGCGATCGGGGTTACGAATGGATCCTAGATGCCGATATTGTGCAGTTTTTCAACGAAATTAAGCATCCCCGTCTGTTTGCCGAAATCCAGGAACGGCTACCGGAACCGCCTTTTCTGAAACTGCTTCAAGCATGGGTTACGGTGGGAGTTCTGACTCCAGAAGGAATTATTTTTCCCGATCGGGGTGTTCCCCAGGGGGCAGTGATTTCTCCCATCCTTGCCAATGTTTACCTGGATGATCTGGATAAAACCCTGACGAAGCTGGGACATAAAGTAGTCCGGTTTGCTGATGATTTTGTCATCCTGGCACGGGCAGAGCCGCGAATTCTCCAGGCAAAGCAGGATGCCACCCAACTGCTGACCAGTATGGGCTTGCAGCTACACCCCGACAAAACCCAGATCACCACGTTTGATAAAGGGTTTCGCTTCCTGGGGCATGTTTTTGCCGGAGAGGTGGTAGTACGGGAAACCAGAAGAGAGAAGAGATCGGCAGAAAGGGGCATTCTACCTTCAGAGGATTTGCGCCTGGTTCATGCTGACCCGGTTCTGCATTCTACCCAGATGCAACGGGCAATGGTGGCAGCACTGAAGGCAAGCCATCACCCCATCCCGCCACCCTTGTTTGTGGCTTTGGGGTACAAAGTTCGGGAGCACCAGCCTGTCCCCATCCAATCTGATGAAACTGAGTGGAAACCTGATATGGCAACGCTTTACCTGATCCAGCAAGGCACTACCCTGAAACGAGAGCAGGAACGGTTCGTCATTCAGCCTCCCAAGGAGGCAGAGGTTGAGGTGCCAATTCGGGAAGTTCAACACATCCTGATCTTTGGCAATGTTCAACTCACCACAACGGTCATTTCTACCTGCCTGGAACAGCAGATCCCGGTGATTTTCCTGACCCAATTGGGTGAATACAAGGGACACCTGTGGAGTTCGGAAGCTGCCGATCTGGGGGTAGAAATGGCTCAATTTGAGCGGCAAAAGCAGATGGACTTCAAGCTGGCAGTGGCGCGGGAGATTGTTCAAGGAAAACTGTGGAATTCTAAACAGTTGCTCCTGCGGCTGAACCGCAAGCGGCAATTGCCGGAGGTGTCGGCAGGGGTGGAAGGGCTGGATCAGGATCGGGAGGCAGTCAGCCGGGCGGAGAATACCCAAACTCTGGATCAAATCCGGGGTTATGAGGGGGCGGGGGCGGCGCGATACTTTTCAGCCTTGAATCAACTGATCGCCAATCCCGGTTTTGTGTTGTCGGAACGCGTCTTTCATCCGCCCACTGACCCAATGAACTCCCTGCTTAGCTTTGCCTATACCCAGTTGTTTAACAATGTGTTTAGCCTGTTGCTGGTAGAAGGGTTGAACCCGTACCTGGGCAACTTGCATGGGGCAGAACGACCCAAGGCGGATCTGGCGTTTGATCTGATGGAGGAGTTCCGATCTCCCATTGCCGATACGCTGGTGATGAAATTGGTCAATCAGAAAATTCTCAGCCCCACGGATTTTACCTTTCCCGGTCGGGAAGGGGGAGTTTATCTGGAAGCTCCCGCCAGACGAGTTTTCCTGAAACACTTTGAACAACGGATGAGTGAAAAGATTTCTCACCCCGATGTCAAGGAACAGGTGTCCTACCGTCGAGCGATTCAATTGCAAGTTCAGCGGTATAAAAAAGCGGTGTTAGGCAATCAACCCTATGGAACTTTCCGACGGGTTATTTAAGGGAGTAGGGGAGTAGGGAAACATCCCCATCCCACTACCCTATCACCCTATCACCCCACCACCCCACCACCCCATCCTCATGCTAGTAGTCATCGTCTACGACATCCCGGATGATAAACGACGGCTGAAGCTTTCTAACTTTCTGGAAGGCTACGGACGACGGGTACAATATTCTGTCTTCGAGTGTTTTCTCAGCCTGGATGAAATGCGACAACTGTTCCAACAAATCCAGCGACGGGTTAAGCCAGAAGAGGACAGCATTCGGTTTTACTGGCTATCTCAAGAAGCGGTTTCCAGAGTTCTGGTGATTGGTAGCCCTCCCCCTGAACCACCCCCCGATGCCTACTTTATTTAACCCCTGTCTCTTATACACATCT
>NZ_JBLZFZ010000061.1:0-41187 GCF_050753385.1 Pantanalinema rosaneae CENA516 | reverse complement strand
AGATGTGTATAAGAGACAGGGTGTGAGGAGTGGGGTGTGGGGAGTGGGGCTACGATCGCAGGGCGTGTTCGGCGGCTTGTAGTAGGCGATCGCATTGGTGATCCCAGGAGAATTGCTGGGTCAGGGCTTGGCGGGCAGCTTGTTTGGCGGTTTGGAGTAAGTGTGGATGTTGGATCAGATCGGTGATGGCAGCGGCTAATGCCAGCGGATTTTGAGCCGGAATTAGATGACCGATCGGGGGGCATTGTTGGAATACTTCCCGCTGTCCGGCTGTATCGGTGGCAATTACGGCGAGTCCGGCTTGCAGGTATTGAAATAGTTTGTTGGTGATGGTGAGATTGCGGCTGGGTGGATCGGGTTGCTCCAGGGCTAATCCAATATCATGCTCGGCAATTCGGGCTGGGAGTTCGTCGTTGGGAACCGTGGGATGGACAAAGACACGATCGCGCCACCGCTCTGGAATTTGGGGTTCCAACCACTGTCGCGCATGGTCGGGGTAATGCCCACGCAGATGAATTTCCACCGGGAGATGTAGTGCTGGCAGGGCTTGGAATAAGGTTTCCAGGCCACGCCCAGGGCCGATCGTTTGGGAGAACCAGTGGAGACGAGCCACCGTAGTAGCCCGAGGAGAGAGCACTTGCAAGGAAGAGTTTGTTGCTGGGAACAGGTTGTAAATAACCGTTGGTGGGGGCGCTTGATAAACGGTAGACAGGGTGGCGGCGAGGGCATGGGAGGTGGTGAGACGATACGCGCAATGTTGCATTAGGGTGGCTTCTAAACCCTTCAGGGCGTGAATGGGGCGTGTGAGCAGAGCCGCAGGTAACAGGTCTTCAGAGAACCAGTCTTCAAAATCCACCCCAACCCGCCAAGCGCGTTGCAGCAAGTGTGACCCAACCCATAATCCCGCTTCTGAATGCACGATCGTCAGATCCGCTTGTTCTTGCAAAGCCGCTTTTAGCATGGCTCTGGCTCCATAGCCGAACAGGTCGGGAACAGGCTGACCTCTTCGCTGGAATTGTTGCCGCGCCAGCTTACGGGTCAACCGAACCCAACGGTTGGTGAACCAATGGCAGGGACGAAAATCCAGCACAGGTTGAAAGCGCCAGGGTTTTTGAGCAATAATTTGGCGATCGCGCTCTACCAACCCGGGATCAAACCACACCCCCCGCACCACAACTTCATGTCCAGCCGCCGCTAAAATATCAGCTTCTTTCTGGGGACGAGGAGCGGTACAGAGATGGGCACCAATCAGAATCAGAATTTTGGACATAGCTCCCCTATGGGTTCACAGTGTTCTGCTCGTATCCCCTTTTCCTGGTTGCGGCGGGCGGTTTGTTGATCAAGGAACTGCCACAGTTCGGGAAATGTGGCGATCGCCCGTGATATTTGCCAGACTGCCACCGGATGTTTTAGGCAATAGACCAGGAAGAACCACCAATCTGCCAATTTTGCTCCTTGCAAGACCTGAGTTGTACCGGGACAGCAGAAGGCGGCAAAAAAGAGGGTTGTGACTGAGGTGGGGCGCTTATGGCGGGCATGTTCCCAAATTTGCCGTAATTCAGCAGGGCTGTGCGGCATCTGCTTGAGAAAACTTCCTGCCAGGAGAGTCTGCAATTGCGCCCACAGAATCGAGTTATTGGAGCGGGAAGAGTGGCGAGTAATGGCGAAATTTGCACAGATCTGCGGCACAAATAACAATGGGAAATGAAAGGCTCGTTCCCGTGTGGCTTCAACGGCTTCAAATGGGATATTTTCAGGAGTTTTGTACTGGTTAGCGAACTGCGATCGCACCAGCATGGCTCCATTGGAATGTAACGCCGTAAAAAGCTGGCGCGGATTGCCCCATTCAATTAATTGGGGTGGCGCATGGCTGGAAATATCCCAGATGTTTTTGCCCGTGTCCACCCAGAACCCATCGGCTTCTTCTCGCCAATAGCGCATATTTGCCCAACCGACTTTGACGGCTGGAAACTGCGCCATCGCATTGAGCATGGTTTCCAAAAAATCCGGATCCCACCAGTTGTCGTCTTCCAGTAAACTGACGAATTCTTCTGATACTGACTGAAAAATCAGGTTAAAGCTGGCGGTGGCTCCCAAATTCTCCGGATGATCGACTATTTGAATGCGTGGATCGCCTAATTCCTCTACTAACTGTCCGGGAAAAGGATCGGTAGGGTCGTCGTTATGGAGTTCGCAGACCCAATCGGTAAACGTTTGATCGAGCAGGCTGGTCAGCGATCGCGGCAAGGTTTGATGCCGCCGATAAGTAATTAGATAAATCCGACAACGTGCCATGACCAAACTCTCCAATAAATTCGATTTAAATGACAGCCATTCTCGCCCCCTTGCCCCCCAATTCTGGGGGAACTAATCTGCTAAAGTCCCCCAAAGTTGGGAGATTTAGGGGACTTAGAGTGTGTGCTACTCAACGTCAACTTTGTCAGCGATCGCAGCGTCGTACTCCAGCCTTGCAACCGTTTTGCGGTCTGCCAACCTAGAATGGCAGCAGCTTGCTGAAATAAGGGACTGCCAACAGGTGGTAAGTCTGCGCCACCCAATTGTTGAATTTCGGTTTCGATCGCACACAATAAATTTGGATAATGGGGGTAAAGGTCGTAAACCAGACGTTGCCACCGATTAGCACAGGCTCGCCGGGTACGCGGGCTATGTTCTTGATTCAGGACATGCGTTTGATCGAGTTGGAGCGATCGCCATAAGGAATTCCAAGCATCCAACGACTTCGATCCGCTCAAGCTGCCGTTAATTCCAGATCGGTAATAGACTTTGGATTCTGGGCAGAACTTAATGGCACAACTTGCCAGCACCACGCGACAGAAATATTCACCATCATCATTCAGGGACAGTGATTCATTCCAACCGCCAACGCGATCGACAATAGGGCGGGGAATTAACCATGCCGCAGGATGCATCATCCAGTTACCCTCCCAGGCACAAAGCAACCAATCGATCGGGTGAAAATCTGCCCACAGGGGTTGGGGATAAAATTGGGCTTCGGAATAATCCGTATAAAATCGCGCCCAGGCTCCGGAGGCGATGCTGTTGGCATCTTCCTGCAACAGACGTTTTACCTGCTGTTCAATTTTGTCTGGAGCCAATACATCATCGGCATCCAGGTACTGGACAAAATCACCTTGCGCCAATTTCAGCGCCCAATTGCGGGCGGCACTGGCACCCTGATTAGGCTGAGTGATCACTTTGAGCTTGGGTGATTGGTAGGATTGAGCGATCGCTAGGCTGCGATCGGTTGAACCATCATCAACCAGAATAATTTCTATGGGTTGCCAGGTTTGATTCAATGCTGATTCCAGCGTTTCTGCCAGCCATAGTTCGGCGTTGTAGCAAGGAATGAGGATGGAAACGAGGGGAGGCATGGCAGGGAGGGGATGAGGGGGTAAGGAAGATGGGGTGGGAGGTATATAGTTTTTTGTCTATTACTCTATTGCTCGATCACTGCGACACTCCGATCGCTTGATTTCAGCGCCGGTGTAACCTGTGGCTAGCCAGATCAAGGAGCGGGTAACATCACGGACAGTGCGAAATCTGTCTTCTGGAAGTCTGGTGGACGGGATGGCGATCGCGGTAAAGGTAATGCCATGACTACCGAGAACAATGGTCGCGATCGCTTGGGATCGTGCCATGTGGTAATCCGAGGTAATCAGATAAACATGGCGAATGTGTTGGTGTTCCAGGTCTTTAACCAGTGTGGTGAAATTGGTGACGGTATCGATCGCTCGATAGTCTAACGTGACACGCTCATCGGCAATTCCTTGCTGCCGAAACAGGGGTCGGGCATCTTTGGGCAGGAGACCGGAGGATATCCAGATGGGTAATTCGGGATGCAGTCGGGCGAAGTCGGCGGTAAACACTTCGCGGGCAGGGCGACCCCCCAGAGTCAGAATTGCCTGGGGTTGCGGTGCTTGCCAGCGAGCGATCGCCAGCCGTATGGGAATATAACTGATCGCCACAGTCAATATCAGACCTGAAAGCAGCAGATAGGATTTCTGCGTCATCTGGAACGCACGACTGGCTGGAAATAGATGAGCTGAACGTTGCAGAAACGCCATAGCAAGAGTGGATGTAATTGCGTTCAGTTTGGCTGAGTCAAACTTGCGATCGTGGTTGTTTTCTTGTTCAACTTATGTCTGCGATCGATATGGAGGAAAACAACTGTGATAGCAAACGCTGACTATTTAAGGTGCGGATAGAACGCTAAGGAAACTTGGTTATGACAATTTCTCCCAATTATTCACCGAATTCTAGTTCGCAAAATATCGGCTCGATCGGGAATACTCCGGCAGCCCCGACCCTCCAGCAACAAAAGACGATGCTGCTATCCCGTCGGGTTGGCTATGCTCTGCTGATGCTCTGTTTTATCGATCTGCTGTATGTCCTGATTCCACCCGAATTTATGAACCCGGTCTGGGAATATCAGACGATCGGGGATCTGGTCAAACTGGTGCCCGTCCCGCTCCTGGCATTGATGCTAATCTTCTACGGCAATGCGGCGCTTCGTAGTAAACCAGAACGCTTGGCTCTCAACCTTTTATCATGGTTGACACTGATCGCTGGGATAGTCTTTCTGCTGTTAGTCCCACTGACAGTCAGTGATGCGATGCGAATTCATCGGTTCAACAATAATCAAATTAGTACCCAAGTTAGTCAACAACGACTCCAACTCGATACAACTCGAAAACAACTCGAAAAAGCATCTCCTCAGCAGCTCCAAAATCTAGTTCCCGTTCCAGATAAAGATGGTAATTTGCCGGACATTCCCAACAGTCCACAACAAGCCAAGACGCAGATTCTGAATAACTTAAATCGAGCCAAGGAACAGGCAGAGCAGCAAGCCAGTCAGGCTAGAACCAACCTGCGACAAAACCTGGTGAAAAATACGATCAAATTGGTGGCACAGTCCCTGATTGCTGGTTGTTTCTTCATCTATGTCTGGACGATGACGGCATGGACTCGGCGTAAAGAATCCTATCAGTATGAAATGCCTCGCAAGTCATCTTTGACCAGTTTGCCGAAGCTGTTCAGTGGTTTTGGCTCCCGATCGCGGCGACGCTTGTAAGTGTTGAGTTAAAGCTGAAGTGATGACATGATCACTGTGAACAATGTTTTACACAAGTTAGCGGCTGGTCAGTGGTTCAGGGGCGATCGTCCATTTGCACTGATCAGACTCGGGATTGGTCTGGCTGCGTTGCATTTGATCTTAACCTGGCGGTTACTGCACCAATTTGATCAACTGGTGCTGAATGCCGTGTTCTGGTTGGCAATTCTGGGAGTGCTAATCCAGTCCAGACACCAGCCTAATCGCGATCGCGGGTCACGCTGGATCGGGCTGGCACTGTTGGGAGTCGGTCTGGTCAAAAGCCTGTCGATCAGTCATCCTGAAGCCTGGTTTGTCCGCCTATTTCCGGCACTGATGATAGTTAGCCTGATCTTATTGATTTCAGGATTTCAGTTCCAGCCACACGGGCGGATTGGACTATTGTTAATGCCGCTGATGCTACCCAGAAGGCTGGTAGAACACCTGGCTGAACAGTTCGTTGGAGAACCTGTTCAAGTCCTCACGGCTCAATTCGCTGCGTTTATGTTGCACTACATCGGTTATGATGCCGTCCAACAAAATACCATCATTACCCTCAATCAAGGGGGAGTAGATGTGCTGTTTCGCTGTACTGGCATCCCGTTACTGATTGTGCTGTTGCAACTAGCCTTACTTTGCTTTGGCGTATTTTCCCTATCCTGGTCACACAAGATTAGGCTGCTTACTGTAGCCGCCATGATTGCTTTCTTGATCAGTGGTCTGCGTGTCGCGATGATGGCGGTGGTGGTGTCCGATCGAGCGGCGTTTGACTACTGGCATGGTGGCACTGGCTCCCAACTCTTTTCCACTGGCGCGATCGTCCTGTTTGGCTGGTGTTGTCAGCGATCGCTACCGCGAATATAAATCGACCGAGTAGTTTTTCACGCCATTGGCAACGACACCCAAAACCGGAATTTGAGCACTTCTCAGGCGTTCGACGGTTTGATTAAACGCATCGGCTCCATGCCATTTACCAAAGCCAGTTACCAGAATTACCCCATCGGATTCGGCCGCAATCAGGCTGACATCGGCTAACCCCATCAGCGGCAACGTATCATAGATCACCAGGTCAAATGTCTTGTGAACCCGCTGCATAAACTCTTTCATTTGGTTGGAAGCCAGCAACCGCGTCGGATCAGGCGGAATCGTTCCAGCCGCCACGACAAACAGACCCAACTCCCAATCCAGCCGTTGAATCACTTGTTCTAGAGTTGTTTCTTCACGCAGCAAATTACTCAGTCCAGCAGTAAACGGCAGACCAAACAAGTGCTCTACCTGAACACTCCCACTCCGCAAGTGAGCATCAACCAGTAGGACTCGTTTCCCTAATGCCGCAGCGGCTTGTGCCAGGTGAACAGCAACCGTGGTTCTCCCCTCCACTGGTAACGCAGAACTGATCACCAGCGATCGCAGGGGGGACTGTTTGTTAATGCCTTCAAGGGACGCATATAGAGCCCGAAACGCTTCGATAAATCCATAACTATCCTGTTCACTCAGATCAAACTGTGGCTTAGCCGCAGGCGGAATTTCCAGGTTGCAAGCGTCTGCTTCCGATGCATGAGCGTGGAGCAGGGATTTAAAGCGGGTTTTGATATCCTCTACATCTTTGATCACCGATCGCACCCCTTCTGGATACAGATGTCTGAGGTCAACCACATGAACTTCTGGGCCAGCCTGTTCCAGATCAGGGCGGAAGGGAATCACGCCTAAAATCGGTAGTTTGGTTTTCTTTCTCAAATCTGCAATGGTAAAGAAAGTGCTTTGCAGTTTCTCAAGTAAAAAGGCGATCGCGACTCCTAACCCCAGTCCGGCGGCAGCACCCGTCATCAAACTTTTATAGACATTACTGGCAACTTTGCTATCCGGCTGTTTCGGCGGAGTAATTAATTGCCAGGGTAGCTCATTTTGAGCCGCCTGAATTTCCAGGGATTCGCGGGTATCACTAAAACGTTGCAGGCTTTCCGTTGCCGATTTCAGTTCTCGTTGCAGGTCGGTATACTGGCGCGAAAGAATCGGGGTTTGCTGGAACTGCCGCTTAAGTTGCTGTTCTGTTTGGAACAGGGTTTGATCCCGCTTCTGCACCACCTGCATGTCATTCACTAGGGTGGCAATTTGATTGTCTAATGCCCGTTTTGCCTCATTCTGCAACAAGGGTACAAGGTTTTCTTGCTGCTGCCGTAGCATTTTGATCGTAGGGCTTTTATCCCCAAATCGTGCCGATTCGATCGCGATCTGACGATCCAATGCTTGAAATTGTTGCAAAAACTCTTGATAAAAACTGGCATTACTCAGGGTTGCCGTGACTCCCATTTGCTGTTGCAAAGTGTCATACCGGGTGCGTAGAGTCACCATTTCAGTTTGCAGGGTTTGGCGCTGTTGGGCGATCGTGCCCAGTTGCCCAGATAGTTGTTGGGCATAGGTATCGGGATCTACAAAATTATATTGCTGTCGTAGCGTTTGAATTTGTTGTTGTAAATCAGCGACTCGTTTTTGCAGCGCCGGTAGCTGATGATCGACAAATTTAATTCCCTGGCGTAAGGTGGCTTTTTGTTCCTCTAAACTATGTTTCAAATACCCTTGAGACAGTTTTTCCAACACATATTTCACCTTTGCTGGATCAGTACCGGAATAACCCACTTCAATAATTTTCGTTTCTCCCAGCCGATTCACAGAGAGTTTACTACTCAGTCCCTCATAGTTCACGTCTGGGTAGCGATTATTGATCGCTTTAATCATCGGTTCCAGTGTTTTGGGGCTGAACATCACCTCAATTTGGGTGGAATAATCCAATTCTTTGGTGGTTTCGCTGGGCCCATCGGTCAGCTTAGACAGTTGTTTCCGTTGCGTCACCGGCTCTACGAGCAAGGCAAACGTACTTTGAAATAGCGGGGTTTGGCGGGAGGCTTGGAACCCGGAAAATGCACTAGCGGCGATCGCCACTGCCGCAATGATCGGAGCCTTGCGTCGCACCATGCCCATAATTTGAGCGGGATTAAACCCCTCCTCTGGCGGTTCCACGGGAACGGTTGCATCCACTGCCTTGGCTGGTTTAGGAAGTGGAACATCATCAATGGGTTGAAACTGGCGAGACGGCTCCATTGCAAGTCAGGGCAGAAAAGAACAGGATGAGATTAAGGAACGGGTATGGCGGTTGTAGGGGTGCTGGTTGAGCCCCCGGCTGGAATAATGATGCTACTACCAGAACTGCCGCCGTTGGCACTGCCGTCCGAACTGGCTGGAAACAATGCTTTAAATAAGGTGTATACCGAGAACACCTGATTCACGGGATCTAAGACCGATGTTAAACCATCTGATAGACCCGCCCAAAAGTTTCTGCCCACCAGGACAACATCACGATTATGCAAAATGGGATTGGTTGCCTCATTAATTCCTTGCGAAAAATCAACCCGAATCTTGCGGCGGTTGACGCTGCCATCTCGATTCAGGCGGATCAGTTCAACAGAGCCTTTACGTGCCCGATTGTTGAACCCACCCGCTGCCAGAATCGCCTGATTCAAAGGTGTGTTGGGCGGAACCTGCACCACTCCAGATTGGCGGGTCTCGCCTAAAATTCCCACTTGAATAAATGGGGGTGAAACCGTCGCTGCTCCTAATAACCCTGCCTCCGTGGGATGCACTGGCGTTGCTGCTGTTGCCAACACGATACTATCCCCATCTCGCAGGGTTGTGTCCTGGCGTAAATCGCCCGATCGCAGTAATTCCCACAGGTTAATTTGAAAGGTTTCATCTGCTCCCGATCGTCGCACTCGAATCAGCTTTACCTGGCGTAAATCGGCTTGCTCGGTAATGCCCCCCGCTTTTTGAATGGCTTCGGTTAAGGTTGGAAGTTTACCGTCGGCGGAAGAGATGTTGTAGGAGCCGGGACGATTCACCTCCCCTGAAACCGCGATCCGTAGTGGACTGACCGTTAACACACTCACGGTAATGGCCGGATCCCGTAAAATTTCTGCCTGGACGTAACGGGTGGTTAACAGTTCAGCAATCTGTGAAACCGTTAAGCCCCAGACGGAAATTGCCCCAATCACTGGAAAATCAACGCTGCCATCGACCTGCACCTGATACTGACCACTGAACTCAGGAATATTCGCGATCGTCACAGCAATACGATCGCCCGCCGTGACTGTATAAGCTTCAGCCTGGGGAGAGGCGGCATCTGGTTCGGGGTTAATGCCACTGGCAGGAGCAATCAGTTTGATAGGAGCCATCTCCGGTTGGGACGATGGCGATAGCGCTGGGAGTGGCGGAGGATGGGTAGGCTGGAGGATGGGAACAGGCTGAGTTGTTGATGCAGGCGGATCGGCAGAAACCACCTCGGCACAACAATTGCCGACTAACAAGAGGGTTGTCAATATCGCAACTTGCCGCTGTAACCCGTTCATTTGCTTCTGGAATATCTGTGGTGGCTATTCCTACATTCGGCTATTCATCCTCTTGATCAGCCTGGATTTCTAGAAAGTTTGTCATTTCCTCGCAAATTATACATCACGAACAAATGAATCCGAAGTCAAACGTTGCCCTATACGAGACAGCAACTCTCCCTTTTCCACAGTAGAGGTATGCAGTCATCAAGGCTGCAATCCCTATTCCCAAATCCTGAACACGATGACTTCCAGCCCAAGTGAAATTATTTTAGCGACCGGACGGCGCGATCGCGATTACTGGCAAGACCTGTGGCGCTATCGAGAGCTGTTTTATTTTCTGGCATGGCGGGATTTATTGGTTCGTTACAAACAAACAGCGATCGGGGTTGCCTGGGCGGTCATTCGTCCCTTTGTCACCATGATTGTCTTTAGTGTCGTCTTTGGTTATCTGGCAAAGCTGCCTGCCAATGGTGTACCTTATCCAATTCTAGTGTTTTCTGCGGTGCTACCCTGGCAGTTATTCGCTAACGCTCTATCGGAATGCAGCAATAGTTTGATTGGAAATGCCAATTTAATTGCAAAAGTATATTTTCCCCGATTAATTATTCCTGCTAGCGCCGTGATGGTTAGCCTGGTTGATTTCTTGATGGCAGGCATGATTTTGTTGGGATTGATGGTGTGGTATCACTTCATTCCCAGTTGGCGGATTTTGACCCTACCTATATTTATGGTGCTGGCATTGCTCGCTTCAATGGGAGCGGGGCTATGGCTGGCGGCATTAAGTGTGAAATACCGAGACTTTCGTACCGTTGTCCCCTTCCTGATCCAGTTTGGACTCTATATTTCCCCGGTCGGTTTCAGCAGTAGCATCGTCCCGGAGTGGTGGCGTTGGCTGTATTGCCTGAACCCAATGGTGAGTGTAATTGATGGATTTCGTTGGGCGATTTTAGGTGGCTCAACCGAGTTGTATTTCCCCGGCTTTCTCTTATCCAGTGGTTTAGCGATCGTTGTCTTTCTCAGTGGTATTCGCTGCTTCCGAAGGTACGAGCGCACGTTTGCGGATGTCATTTAAGGATTTTGAACCATGTCAGATGTTGTTGTGCAGGTGGAGAACCTGGGTAAACGGTATCGCTTGGGTGAGCCAAGTCAGCCGAATTCTCTTAAATCAGCTATGAGTCAGGGGCTGCGATCGCTATCCCGGACGTTAACCGGGCGATCGCGCCGTCGCCAGCCAGTTGCTCAAGCCGATGAGTTTTGGGCATTGCGAGAGGTGTCGTTTGAGATTCGCCAGGGCGATCGAGTCGGCATTGTTGGTCGGAATGGGGCGGGAAAATCCACCTTACTGAAGATCTTAAGCCGGATTACCGAACCCTCGCGGGGCGAAGTGCGGTTACAAGGACGGGTAGCCAGTTTGTTAGAAGTTGGGACAGGCTTTCACCCGGAATTGACGGGACGGGAGAATATTTTTCTCAATGGTGCCATTTTGGGCATGAGTAAAGCGGAAATCCGACGCAAGTTCGATGAGATTGTGGCCTTTGCGGAAGTAGAACGCTTTTTGGATACGCCGGTTAAACGCTACTCATCAGGGATGTATGTTCGGCTGGCCTTTGCCGTCGCCGCTCACCTGGAACCGGAAATTTTGATTGTCGATGAGGTGCTGGCTGTGGGAGATGTCCAGTTTCAGAGCAAATGTTTGGGCAAGATGCAGGATGTGGCGCAGCATGGACGCACCGTTCTGTTTGTCAGCCACAACATGGCGGCAGTGCGACAGTTGTGTACCTCTGCCATCCTGTTACAGCAGGGCGAACTGATCATGACGGGAACTGGAGAACAGGTGGTGAGTCGGTTTCTCAGCCATCCTCAGACCCAGGCGAATGTGCGGCATATCAGTCCCTACGGCATTGAACTGGTGGAAGCGGTTTTGCAGGATGTTGATCATCTTCCTACCCGATCGCTGGTTTTCGATCGCGATTACACCCTACGAGTCATCTTACAGGCTCATCAATCCTTAATGAATTGTGGGGTGGTGGTGAAGGTATTCGATAGCGTTGGCACTCTAGTTTCAACCTTGTGTAGCACCGAAGAAGGGATTGCCCCCTTTGCCCTGCGCGATCGGCACGAAGTCACCTTTGATTTACCCAGACTGCCGTTATTTCCAGGCGAGTATCGCGCGTCCATTTACATCTTTCGTCCCAACGATGGCATTGCATATTTAGCAGCGGAAGATGTGCTGTCGTTTGAGGTGCATCCCGCCATTATTCAGGATGCGATGTGGGCCTACGGTCGGCAACACGGCATTTTCCGGTTATCTCAATCTGCGAGCGTTATGCACTATGAAAATTGCGTTTATTAGTTATGAGTATCCCCCGGATACCGCCACGGGGGGCATCGCCACGTATGTTTATCAAGCTGCCCGGATGATGCATCAGCGAGGACACTATGTTGAAGTCTTCACCAGTAGTCCGTATCGATCGGGAACAACGATCGAAGATGGCATTGTCGTCCATCGCCTGCTCTACCTCACCCCTACCGATCGCCGGGACTTTGCTGGTCTGGCTGGACAGATGTTCGCTCAGCGTCATGCCACCGTTCACTTTGATGTGATCGAAGGCCCAGAAAATGATGCCCATGCCAGAGGCGCGATCGCCCTAGTTCCTGAGATGCCCCTGGTCGTGAAGCTGCACACTCCTTTGTTTATGGTACAGGCGCTGAATTATGTCCCACCGTCACGGCAAATGAAATTACGGCGGTGGCTGGGAGCCTTACGGCGAGGACAAATGCCCAAACCCTTTCCGGTGCCGTCTGTCTATGATCCTGCATGTGACCTAGAACGATCGCACACCCTGGAGGCAGATGAAATCACCACTCCTTCACAAGACCTGGGCGATCGCCTGATTCACGCCTGGGGCTTACCCGCCGCAAAAGTGGCGCACTTGCCCAATCCCTATATTCCCAGTTCCGATCTGCTGCAAATCCCGGTGGAGACCCATACCAATACGGTGTCTTTCTTGGGGCGGTTAGAGGTCAGGAAAGGAATATTGCAACTGATGCAGGCGATTCCACTGATTTTGCAGCAACGTCCGCAGGTCAAATTCCAGTTTGTCGGGGAAAGCTGTCCGGCTCCTCCCAATCCAGAGATCACCATGCAGCAATACATGACTCGCAAGCTCTGGCGCTATCACCGATCGCTGGAGTTTACGGGATCTGTGCCCTTGCCAGAAATTCCGCATTACCTGGCGCAGACGGATATTTGTGTATTTCCCAGTCGGTGGGAAAACTTTCCCAATGTTTGTCTGGAAGCGATGGCGGCAGCCCGAGGCATTGTCGGTAGTCAGGCGGGTGGCATGGCTGACCTGCTGGATCAGGGCAATGCCGGACATCTGGTTGATCCGGAAAATCCTGAGCAGCTTGCTACCGCCGTAATTGACTTCCTAGATCATCCAGAACGCCGGATGCGATTTGGGCAAATTGCCCGTCAGCAGGTCTTGAACAACTACAACCTGGAACGAATTGGAACCCTTCAGGAAGCCAGCTACGAACGAGCGATCGCCCGCCGTCAAGCCCTGGGTTCTCGCACATCTACACAGGTGATCTGTTCTTGAACAGTTGAAAGACATGATGGCGATCATGTCTCCTGCATCATCGAATTATCCTAATCATTCGTCTTAGCCCTAGCTATGAAACCGCTCATTAGTGTTATTCTCTGTACCCACAACCCCTGCTTATATCAGCTTTTCAGCGCGATCGCCGCCTTACATAAACAAACCCTACCAGTACAGCAATGGGAACTGATCGTGGTAGATAATGCTAGTGATCTGCCGTTGGCAACTCAAGTAGATTTAAGTTGGCATCCAGCCGCAACCGTTATTCGCGAAGACCGACTGGGACTGAGCCATGCCAGGTTATGTGGGTTCAATGCCGCTAAAGCTGATTTAATTGTCTTCGTCGATGATGACAATGTTTTAGCATCGGATTATCTGGCCCAGGTGGTACAGATTTTTCAGGCTCATCCAGAACTCGGCGCGATCGCAGGCAAATCTCTACCTCAATTTGAAGCCGAACCAGAACCCTGGATTCGAGACTATTACTCTATCTTGGCACTGCGGGATTTTGGTGAACAGCCGTTAACAACCTCTGGTCAATTTGGTGCCTTAACGGCAGCATCCTATCCCTACTTCGCTCCCTGTGGTGCCGGAATGGCACTTCGGAGTGCCCTATTTGCCACCTATACCGTCCAGGTTGCCCGGAACGCCGGTCGCTTAGCCCTCGGTCGTATGGGTCAACAACTGACATCCGGAGAAGATAACGATATTATCCTGACCTTGCTAACGGCGGGATGGGGCGTTGGCTATTTTCCCCGGTTAACGCTGACCCACCTGATCGCAACGTATCGCTTACAACCCGATTATTTAGCCCGACTCAATTATGCCACTGCCCGATCGTGGGTTCAAGTATTGAGTCTGCATGGCATTCAACCCTGGAAAAAGATTCCCGTCTGGACGGTGTTCCTGCGTCAATTAAAGGCGGCGATGTGGTATCAACCCTGGCGCAACCGCACCGCGTATATCCAATGGCGTGGAGTCTGCGGCACTTTTGCCGGACAAAGCCTGTTGCCTTAGGTTCCTCCCATGCTTCCATCCACACTCATCAAGGTCTTGAACAATGCAGTTATTGAAATTGCCAGCTCGGAATCTGGGTCTGGGAGTCGCCCTGTACAGGCTGTACCATGCGCCTAAAGGCTTGATTCGTCGCTATCTCCAGCGTGATCCGATTCGACGGGCGATCGATGCACAAGGCCAATTGCAAATGGAAAAAGCTGCCTACGCATTGCCACCCTTGCCGGACTTTGGTACAGGTAATCCATTCGATGTTTACTTTCTGAGCGGAAAACGATTTTGGTATCAGACCTGTTTCTGTGCGTACTCAATGGCATACCACAGTCAGGTGAATCTGCGTCCAGTGATCTTTGATGATGGAACACTGGCGTTACATTACCAGGCGGAGTTGCAGCGGATTTTTCCCAACGCTCAAATCATTTCCCATGCCGTCATTCAATCTCGCTTAGAGACTGATCTACCCGAATCACAATTTCCCTATCTCCGGCAACGTCGCCTCAGTTATCCCAATCTACGCAAGCTCACGGATATTCACATCGGCTCTTCTGGTTGGAAGCTAGTGTTGGACTCTGATATGTTGTTTTTCCGATCGCCCACCTTTCTGCTCAACTGGCTGCGATCGCCGCAACAGCCCTGTCACATGGTGGATGTCGAAACGGCTTATGGTTACTCGCCGACCTTAATGGCATCTCTCGCGGGGACACCGATCCCCCACCGGATCAACGCCGGGATCAGTGGACTGAATAGCAGCACATTGGATTGGGACAAATTAGAGTTCTGGTGCAAAACCCTGATCACTCAGGAAGGCACTCACTACTATCAGGAACAGGCGATGGTAGCGATGTTAATGGCAGCGGGGCAACCCTGTGCGATCGCACCTGAAACCGATTACAAAGTGATGCCCGATCGGGCTGAAGTCCTTGCGCCGAAAGCCGTTCTCCAGCATTATGTTGCCGATTCTAAGCCCTGGTATTTTCGCTATGCCTGGAAGCGGGCGGTAGTGAACGCCAAATAAATAATTGGCTGTTAACAGCCAGCAATAATTGGCGTTGCAGAATACGGATATGAATTCTAGGTATCCAGACTCCTACACAGCCCCCTAAATCCCCCAATTCTGGGGGACTTTGAAAGATGAGTTCCCCCCAGAATTGGGGGGCTAGGGGGGCAAATCATTCTTGCATTCAGCAACGCCCAATAATTTACCCTCTCTATTCTCTATGCAACTTCATCTATATACTCCGGGTGCCTATACTCCGGGCGCACCCTACTGGAAACAAGGTTTATGGTATTTCCTGGGGTCTCCGTTAGTGCAAAGTGATTGGCTGCCATGTTCCAGTTTTAAGGTCGCTGTGTTGCGTCTATTTGGGGCTGAAATTGGTCAGGGAGTCCGAATTAAGCCGGGTGTGCGAGTGAAATTTCCCTGGCGACTTCGGGTGGGCGATTATGTCTGGATTGGGGAAAAAGCCTGGATTGATAATCTGGCGGCTGTTGTCCTAGAGGACAATGTTTGCCTGTCACAACAGGTTTATCTCTGTACCGGCAACCATGATTGGCACGATCGCGCCTTTCAGTTAAGCACAGATCCCATCTGGATTCAAGCCGGAAGCTGGATCGCCGCCGGGGCAATGGTGGGGCCGGGTGTCACCGTAGGGCAGGGGGCTGTGTTAACGATGGGTGGAGTGGCGACGCGATCGCTGGAACCTATGACCATTTATGCTGGCAACCCTGCCCAAGCGATTAAACAGAGAGATAGTGGCTCTGGGCAAGCAATCTCTAAACCAACCTAATCATTTTTGTCTGGAGGAATGATCGAATTATGGGTGATGTTACTGTTGGGCCGGTTCAAACCTATGTAGACGATTCTATTTCGTCCTTTACATCGATTGATCAAAATACAACTCAGGAATCTGTTTCAGTCAACTTAACAGGGAGTAATCTTTGGCTAGTAGATACCAGTAAACTCAGTGGCGAGACTATTGATCCGCAAACCCAGTACACCCTGTTAAACCTGGAAACGAAATATCAAACGATCGTCCCGGTTGAGAATGTCGATTTTACGGTGGCGACGCTGGCTTCCCCATCGTTAGGTGGGACTGACAGTTCCTATCTTCAAACTAACTTGTCGTTGGAAGACTCCTTAATGCTGGCTCAGGTCACAGGAACCACTCAACTCGGTTCGGATGGCGTTTCACTAACGTCAACTAGTTCCAGTGGCAGTGATAGCGGTATGGCGACAGGGAGTTCTGGCTCACTCTCAGGCAGTGGAGGAGGTACAGGGTCTTCCAGCACAGGATTTTCAGGTGCAGGGTCTTCAGATGCAGGATCTTCAAACACAGGGTCTTCGGATACAGAGTCAGCTTCAGACCCATCAATCGCTGATTCCCAGGTGATCACTAATCCTCAGGCGACCGTGAATCCTCAAGTAACGATCAGCCCTCAACCTGTTGAGCCAGTGCCATTTGAGATTTCTCCTGCGATCGGCTTGCTACTTGTCCTGTTGATGTTCAGCTATAAGATTTTGCGAATGTTTATACCTACTTGTTCAGATACTTACGATCGTCACCCAAAACAGACACAACCTATACATCAGGAAATCAATTAGAAAACCCGATCGCACACAATCATCCTTAACACTGAAAGTATCCAACTAATACCTCATGCACCATGCTCTGCTTTCCCAAATTTAGCTCTGGCACTTTCCGAGGGCACAACACTTCCATGACTAAACCTGCAACATTTTCAGATGCGATCAAGTTGTCGATCGTGACCCAGTTTTATCCACCCGATTTTGCCGCAACAGGGCAGTTTGTTGAAGAACTGGCAATTCGACTGGCAGAACGCATGCAGGTACAGGTCTTTACGGGGCAACCGGGCTATGCGTACCAAACGACCATAGCACCGCCGGAAGAAATCAGTCATGGCGTTATCATCCGGCGATCGCGATCGACCCAAACTCGCAAGTGGCTAGGCAGAACCCTCAGCAGTTTATTATTTTGTGGTCGTTCGGCATGGCATTTGCTGAAGCGGCAGCATCGGGGAGATCTGGTGTTGTTCGTCAGTGAACCACCTTACTTGCAAACACTCGGTTACATCGCCAATCGCTTATTCAAACTACCCTATGCTTGCCTGGTCTACGATCTGTATCCAGACGTTGCCGTTGAATTGAACATTGTTTCTGAACAGAACTGGTTAGTCCGGTTTTGGCACGCAGTCAACCGACAAGTTTGGCAGCAGGCAGAGTCCATCATTGTCCCGAGTGAAACCATGAGACAGCGGATGATCACTCGTTATCCGGATCTCGATCGCAAAATCACGGTTATTCATAACTGGGCAGACCCCACTTGGATTAAGCCTCTTGCTAAGCAAAATAACGCTTTTGCTCACACCCATAACTTGGTTGAGAAATTTACGGTGCTTTACTCCGGCAACATGGGGCGGTGCCATGATATGACGACAATCCTGGAGGCTGCCCGAGAACTGAAGGACGACCCGGTGCAATTTGTGTTTATCGGTGGTGGTCCCAAGCGAGAAGAGACTATTCACACTGTCGAAGCCTGGGGGTTAACCAATTGTTTGTTTCTGCCCTATCAGGAGAAGTCGGAACTGCCCAAGTCCTTGACCGCCTGCGACCTATCCTTAGTCAGTATGGATGTGGGCATGGAAGGCTTAGTAGCACCCAGTAAGTTCTATGCGGCTGTGGCATCTGGCAATCCGGTGGCAGTCATTTGTGAACCTCACTCTTACTTACGTCACCTGGTTGCAGAAGCGAAGTGTGGCGCGGCGTTTAATAATGGGGACAGCAAGGGATTGGCAGGATTCATCCGCTATTTGATCAAAGATAGCCAAATGAAAGACCAGATGGGCAGTTCCGGTCATCGCTACATTGCTGCCAACTTTACGCTAGATCAAATTAGTCAACAATACTTTAAGGTGTTGAAACGAGCAGTTCTGAAGGATGCTGACTTGAAACGGGCGATCGCTCAGCGAGAATTTTGTGTCCATTATCAGCCGATCGTCTCTCTGGTAACCAGACAGGTGACGGGCTTTGAGGCATTAATTCGGTGGCAACACCCAGAACGGGGATTAGTGTATCCTGGTGAGTTTATTGAGGCGGCTGAAGAAAGTGGACTGATTGTGCCAATGGGTTGGTGGTTGTTGAGCGAAGCCTGCCGCCAACTGCAATACTGGCAAATTGAGTTTCCTCAACGGCGATCATTGCGCCTTAGTGTGAACTTATCAACAGCACAATTTTTGCAACCCAATCTCATTCCTGAACTCGATCGCATTCTAGCCAGCCATGGCTTAGATGGCAGTTGCCTATCGCTAGAAATTAGTGAGAAAGCCCTGACGACGGATCCGGCGGCGGCGACTGCAATTCTGCTTCAGCTCCAGACCCGCCAGATTTCAGTCTGCCTGGATGGATTTGGGCTGGATCAAGCGTCACTCAAAAATCTGCATCGGTTTCCGATCCATGCCTTGGATATTGATCGGGCGTTGATTAGTCAAATTCATCACGATCCAGAGGTGCTGAAGCTGGTCAAAACTATTGTGATGTTAGGGCATGATCTGAGTATTCGAGTGAGTGCTGAAGGCATAGAAACCAGTGAACAACTTGAGACCCTCAAGTCAATTGGAGTTCAGAGTGGTCAAGGCTACTTATTTTCTCGTCCTGTGCCTCCAGCGTTTGCCCAAGACCTGATGCTACATCCTCAAGACCCTGAATCGATCGCCTCCGTGTTCTATTTACCAGCGACTGTCTCTGACCTCCGGCAACAGGATATTCCTGTAATTCTGATTGTGGACGATGAACGCATGATGCGATCGCTCCTGCGACGGGCGGTGGAAAAGGCAGGATATGGAGTCATTGAAGCGGAGAATGGGCAGCAGGCGATCGATTTGTGTCGCACGTTCCAGCCTGATCTGGTGTTGCTGGATGCCATGATGCCTGAGATGAGCGGGTTTGAATGTTGCCTGCAACTCCGTCAGAACACGAATCGTTCCCGAACCTCTACCCAGGTGGCGAGCCAACCGGCTCCTGTACTCATGATTACCACCCTGGAAGATCCAGAGTCGATCGATCGTGCATTTGCGGCAGGTGCAGCAGATTACATTACCAAACCCGTTAATTGGGCGCTATTTCGTCAGCGCCTACAACGATTACTCAATCAGTAAATCAACTATTGAGAGAAACGAATAGCTCCCTGGAAGTTGATTTCAGGGAGCTACTTATTTGTTTTGTCAATGTTGTCCCTATGTTTGTAAAATCGGGGTGTCTGCATAGCCCCTTCATACATCGATAGCAATGCCATTTGAGCGGCACAATTCAGCCAGATAGTTGGTCTTTTGCACTTCAGCGTCCAACTGGTCTTTTAATAACTGCTCCCGGATAAGAGTCGCCTGCCATTGGCTGGTGCATTGAGAGTTTTTCAGCAGTTGCTTTACTCGTTGACGGAGTACAGCCCAATGAATTGGCTTGGTCATAAAGTCTGCTGCACCTGCTGCAAACGCTTTGTCTACCGATTCCTGGTCGTACAGGGCGGAAATAATCAAAATAGCGGGGCAGCGATCGCCAAGCTTGGCTTTCAGCCGCCGACAACACTCAAACCCATCGATGCCTGACATCATGGCATCCAGAAGAATGATGTCTGGAAGTTCTTGTTGGCAGAGGAAGAGACACCGTTCTGCACTACTCACATCCACTGCCCGATAACCTTCGCCTTCCATCGCTCGGCGTAGGACAACTCGCAATGCTTTTTCATCATCAACAATCAGAATGAAGGCGGTTTGGGTGTCCACCGATTGGTTATTGAAGGAAGTCGGATGTAGTTGCATCATTGTCATAGTAGACCCTCAACGATAGGTACAACAAGTTTTGAAACAAAGGCAGATGACAACCAGTTGATATTGTTTATGCCATCATTCAACGGCTATTGCAGTCCTAAATTACTGATGTAATGAAATGAGGCGTTAAAGGGGAATCTCCCTAGAAGCCTTGCCACAATTCAAATTGGACTTTTATCGCAACTTCGTCCCTGATTTGAAGAAGGACTTATTCTATGATTAATGATTTATCTGTTCTGATCCAGGCTAGGAATACTGTTTTTGCCAATTCTACAGATCTGAATCATTTCTGAGGGGTTTTCTCAGGATACTTTCAGTACTTACTTAAGTGGTTTTCGCCAGTTGATTGAGGCTAACTGAGTGTTGCTCAAGCTGCTTAAGACAGCAGCAACTGCTTAACAGCCTTTGAGGGGTAGGCTGTTCACGGAGCTCTGCCAAGCTATACCTGCTAAGGGCTATCGTGCCACAGCGATCGCGGCTCGCAACTCACGGGATTTTCTACCTCTGGCGATCGTCTTACCAGCGTAAATTCGCTTATGTCCCGATCCGTGTGCCGCTCTCAGTACCTACTGATTGAGCCAGGTATTCAACGCCGCCTCAATATTTAGAAATGCTGAATTAAGTTGGGAAACTAAGGTGGGGGCATCTTGGAGGTTCTGGGCTTTAGCGTTTGTTTCTAAAACCTCACATAAGTTACCCAACGTGATTGCGCCTATCGTGACACTGACCGATCGTAAGGCATGGGCAGCTTGCTGTAATGTTGTGGCATCACTGTGATCAATAGCCGTTTGAATTGCCAATAACCGTTGTGGTGCATCTTCTAAATACACCTGGATCAATTCCCGTAACATCTCATCTGCCTCCTCACCTGCCATTTGACGTAACTGTTCAATTACGTTTGAATCCAGGACGTTCAAGGCATTGTCGGGGAGTCCATCTGTGGTCTGGGGAGAGGGGGAAGTGATTGGCTCAATTGCCTGGGTGGGGGCATGAATCACCTCCACCTTACCTGGCTCGCTGCTAGAAGGACGGGATTCCTTTAAAGCATTGCTTAGTAGCACCATGTCAATTGGTTTACTGATGTAGTCGTTCATACCGGCTGCCAAACATTCTTCTCGATCGCTGGCGCGGGCATGGGCGGTCATCGCAATAATCCAGGGCTGAGTTGGAGATCCCCATTCCTGCCGGATACAACGAGTCGCTTCCAGTCCATCCATTTCTGGCATCTGGACATCCATTAACAACACATCATAGGTCTGACGACGCAGCGCCGCGATCGCTTCTAACCCGTTACTGACCACATCGACCCGATATCCCAGCCGCTCCAGCATACGGAGGGCAACTTTTTGGTTGACGGTATTGTCTTCTACCAGCAGAATTCGCAGGCAGGTTGGCTCAAGCTGAACCATATCAAGCGACTCTGGTAATGGATCTGGCAAAACTTCGGTTGCTTTCATTGTTTGAATTGTGAAATAGAAAGTTGAACCTCTGCCCAGTGCGCTCTTTACCCACATGCTGCCACCCATCATTTCAGCCAACCGTTTGCTGATCACCAATCCCAAACCTGTACCACCATGTTTACGGGTTGTCGAAGCATCCACCTGGCTGAAGGCTTTGAATAACCGATCCATGCGATCGTGGGGAATGCCGATTCCCGTATCTCTAACGGCAAATTCAATTTCAAACGCCTTTTTACCTTCTTCAGCCAGAGATCTAGCATCATGTTGTTCTGCTGAGTTAAGTTCTATAGGCTTAGCCTGAACCAGAACCGTCACTTTCCCTTCTAGGGTAAATTTGACGGCATTGCTCAAGAGATTCCAGAGAATTTGTCGGAGTCGGGTGATATCTCCCACGATCGCAATGGGAACATTACTATGAATATGACAATCTAATTTGATGCCCTTAGCTGCTGCCAGGGGGGCTAACAGGTCGATCGCTTCTCTGACACAGTTGCGTAAATGGAACGGATGTTGTTCCAGTTCAAAATGGTTCGATTCAATCTTAGAAAAATCAAGGATGTCATTAATGATGTTGAGTAGGGTATTGCCACTATTCCGGATCGTTTCAGCATAATCCGCCTGTTCCTGTGTCAATTGGGTGCCAAGTAATAGCCCAGCCATGCCAATGACCGCGTTCATGGGGGTGCGAATTTCGTGGCTCATCATTGCCAGGAAGTCACCTTTTGCGCGGTTTGCGGCTTCTGCAGTTTCTTTTGCCTGTTCTAATTGGGCTTGCGTTTGTTTGCGCTCGGTAATATCGCGGTATTGCCATAAATGGCCCCGATATTCTACTCCGGCAAAAATTGGCACGTAATCGCGTTCCAGGATGCGACCATTGACTAATACCACTTCTTCGCCAACGCTAGGCTGTTGGAGGTTTAATAGTTCTTCGACTCGCTGGGTAAATTGTTCAGGGTTTACAAATAGGTACTTAGCGGTATCGGCTGATTGCCTGCAATTACTGCCAATCAGGGTTTCTGGCGGAACTGGAATGTTCATCATGGTGCAAAAGGCTTGATTGACCAGGACAATTTCCCGGTCTTCGTTCTCTACCAAAATCCCAGCTTGCAAACTGGCAATGATGGTTCTTAAACGAAAGGTTGTATCTTGCAAAGCTTTCTCTGCTTGCTTACGCTGGGTGATATCTCTAGCTACCCAAATGACGGTGTTCACATCGATCGGTGAAACGCAGGCATTTGACCACATTTCTTTGTCTTCCCAGAGCAATTTATATTCCACATTCAGTGTTGTTTGCGTATCGAGGGCTTGCTGAATATACCCCAGTAAGGTTGTGGCAAGTTCGATCGGCAGAACTTCCGTAATCTTTTTGCCCAGGCGATCGCTGGCTGGAGTAATCAAGAGTTCTGGATTACCCGCCAAAACTTTAAGGTAGTGTCCCTCCCGATCGAACACAAAAATCAGATCATTTATGGCAGAAAAAAATACCTGCATCTCGGCGTTGGCTTTATACAGCAGTTCTTCCGCCTGCTTGCGCTGGGTAATCTCCTGAACCTGAGAAACGAAGTATAACGGGCGTTGCTGGCGATCGCGAACTAGCGAAGTACTGAGTAGCCCCCAAATCACCTGACCATTCTTATGTAAATAGCGCTTTTCTAAATGGAAATGAGACAGTTCTCCAGTCAGGACTTTTTGGTGATGGGATAAATCGATCGCTAAATCATCGAGATAGGTCAAGTCTTGAAAGGTTAAAGCTTGCAATTCCGTTTCGGTATAGCCAAACAGTTGGCATAGGGCGGCATTTGCCTTGAGAAACTGCCCTTCTAATGACATGACGCTCATACCAATCGCCGCTGTGTCAAAGGATTGCCGAAACTGGCGCTTGCTCTCCTTCAACGCATCCGCCGTCCGCTTGCTCTCGGTGACATCACGTACAATACACAACCCACCTACCATTTCGCCAGCGGCATTGAGGAGGGGAGAATAACACCCTTCAAAATAGCCCTGCCGACCTGTTTCGGGGACAGAAAAGGCGCGATCGACGGATGTGACGGTTTCTCCACGGAGTGCCGCATAAAAATATTGGTCTTCTCCAGTTTCCTGCAAGAATGGAAAGCACTCAAACGCACATTTACCTATCACTTGCTCCTGGGCAATGCCAGTCAGTTTTTCCATCGCTGGGTTCCAGGCAAGATAGCGGCAATCGCGATCGAATGCCATAATCCCATCGATACTGCTTTGAATCAGTTGCCGGGAAAAATCAATGACCTCCGCCTTTTGAATAGCTGTAGCAACATGGTTGGCTAATTGTTGAAGAAAGCTAACTTCCAAGCGCTGCCATTGCCGAGGATCTGTACAATGGTGAGCAATCAGCAGTCCCCAGAGTTTGCTAGGAGAGTTCAGGTGACATGAATTGGTGGCTTCGTACAGCAAAGAGCCATTTTGTAGAATTGGCACTACTAAATTAGCTCTTATGCCCAGGTCTGCCAAAAATTGAGTATGGCAGGGCGGAAGATCGGAGGTGTAAATGTCCTCGATCGCCCGGATCTGCCCTTGTTTATAAAAATCGATCCAGGTAGTTTGCAAACCCGGATCTGTGATGGCTTGACCCAACAGGGAGAACTCCTCTGCCCGAACGGACTCGACGACGACCTGCCCACTCCAGTCATGATTAAAGCGGTATATCAGGACGCGATCGCAGTCTATTAATTGCTGCACTTCGGTCACGGTGGCTTGCAGAATTTGATCTAATTCAATCGATTGATAGATCCGCAGGGCGATCGTCGGAATTCGTCCTAAAAGGTCACCTCCAGATGCAGAGGCAGGTGAGGGTGCTTTTGGCAGCATATTAATATCCTTGGAAAATGATTTAACACTGGAGCCTCAGTTAAGTAGATTGAAGGTTGGAGCGGACAACAGGCGGACAGGGGGCAGCCGGGAATGGCTCTAAACAGAGCGTCATTTCCAACTGCGATCGCGTAGATTGTTCCAGGTGACAGTCACTATTCAAACAATCCACTAAGAACTGGGTTGCTTTATAGTATTCCCACAATTCTTGCTGCTGTAATGGGGTTCTATCCCAGCCAAAATCCATATTTTGAGGCCGCATCACCTGGTCGCGGAATTGTCTCAGCCAATCTGTTCGGTGGGCTTTCCACCACTCCTGCCATGCCAGTTCATTTGCTTCCAGGCTTGGCAACTGGGTCTGAAGCTGTTCCAGGGCGTGATTTAACGGCACGTTATTAGGGAACTGACGACCAAAGGCGAGGGAAAAGCACAGTTCGAGAATTTGCTCATAGTCCGGTTGCTCACCCATTTGTTGCAGATGTTGATAGGTGCGCGCGATCGCTAGATCGGTTGCTAACTCAGGTTCAAGGTCAAAGGCAAGCGACTCATCCAGTGCCAGCGCCAAACTGAGATCCTGGTTGTAACACAGGGTCAGGTAAAATGCTCTCACCGCCGCAGATTTGTAGGTATCAGAGACCATTTCTGATTTCTGGTTGCACCATTGCAACACTTGTTGCAGACCGCTATCAGCTTCCACCAGCGCACTGATCTGGACTCTCATGTGCATGAGTAGAGGCTCCGCCTGGGGCAGCAGGCTCAAGGTCAGTAAGATCACTTCCCGCCAACGAGGTTCTGTAAGATGTTGGGCAAGTTGATGCACTGACTCTAGCCCTTCGTTGAGGCAGCGAGCCATCATCTTGCGAGCGGTTAAGTATTCCTGAAACGTTAAATGGGAAAATGCATAAATGTCTCGGGCTCGCTCGACTAATAAACCGGATTGGAGCGCGATCGATCGCAATACCGTCTCACTCGTTAGCCAAACCTCTTCTAGATCTAGAGTTACCGTAGCCCTTGACTGTAAAAACTCTGAAATGATGGCTAAGACTTCACTTTTTTCAAAATAAGTTCTTCCCTGGTTAAACAAGGTAGACGCAATTTGACTCAACAGGTTCATGGTTTCAGGCAAAGACAGCGAACCACTGCCAAGGTCCCGTTGAATACCACGGACTTTATCCCAGCGCACGAGCAAAATATCCAGTCCTGCTTGATATAGCTTTGCCCGTTTAGCCGGAAACATCGCCCGTTCATAAAATACTAGACAGGCCAGGTGCAACAGGAGCGGAGTCGTCACCATTTCCCGGATTGAGCTATTCTCCGATCGTTCGAGATGTTGCAAAAACTGTTCTGCTTTTGCCATCCCGAGTTCCTCTGTTGCCGTCATGCGTTCTGAATCGCTATAGGTAACCCTGTTTTGAGAGTGTCCCTGACTCATGGCTATAAACCATTTACGGGCAAACGTCGCGACTTGACCCATGTCAAAATCCGATAACTCCACATAGGTAAAACCACGAAACTGATAATCCTGAGCCGCTAGACGACAGGTGATTAAAATCGTGGTTTTGGGATAGGTTCCTGCAAACTTTTGGATTTGATCAGAAAGCTCACTATTGTTCTGCTGAGAAACTTCATCCAGCCCATCTAGTAGGACTAAGACCTTGCCAGTTTGTAACAGTAAAGTCACTTGAGGCGGAGTCAACCCGATCGAACTCCATTGTTCCTCCAGGTGTTTTTCCAGATTGTAAACCGCTCTTGCCTGCGCAGCCGTTGCATAGGTTCGGAGTGAGATGAAAATCGGTAGACAATCCGGATAAAATTTGCCAGTTGCACACTGAATCGCTAAGTGTTGCAAAAGTGTGGTTTTTCCAGAGCCGGGTTTACCCAAAATGACTAGCTGATTACAGGTTGAGAGGACATCTGTAATAGTTAAACAATTAGCTGGTGGCGCTAAGTCCCATTGATTGCTCTGATCCACTTCTGCCAGGTTAGCAACCTCTAGCCATCGCTGACTATTAGGAGTTACCAACACCTGAGTTTGGGTATAAACCTGTTCCACAGCTAAGGGATAGGCCGTATCCAGGCTAACTTGTAATAACCGACATTGGGCTACTATTAGCTCATGAACCTGCGATCTCATTCCTTGGAAGTCCTGATCTAAGTTGCACCCATTTTGTGATGGGATGGGTTCATCCTCCTCCTCATCGGGGGGTGCAACAATTTCTTCCCAATCCAGGTCAAGCTGAAAGCAGATATCGATGAATAAATGACGTTCGATCGGTCGGCCTGAAAAAAATTTCCAAATCGATTGGCGTGTTTCTAACCCAACTGCACTGGCTAGATATTCCTGCGTCCATCCAGTCCGGCGGAATGCCTGTTTTGCCCGTTTAATACCAGCTTCAGACGCTTTGAGCGATCGCTTTGCCATCCCTGACTCTCGACTATATGTTCAAGTTTAAAAAACAGAATTTTGGGGCACCAAGCAACACATGTTTGAGCACAAACGATAGTTGTCCCTGTGGGCAGCTTAACTGCCGGTCAGATAGCCTACTCAAATCACAAATCACATGTTGACGGCGTATTCTGTCCTCAACTTTCTGACTAAAGCTGTGTTTGTGCCAGGGTGATAAACTCCCTCATTCCCTTTTCAATGGAAAAGAGATTGCCCCGGAATTTTGCAACCTCTTTTAAACAGGTCAGCTACCGATGTCAAGAATTATGTAGGGTGAACTATACCGGTCGGCTCAGGAGCGCTGCTGCTGTCTCCTGGATCACAGCCCCTCCAACCAGAAAGGGAACCGGAATGCAATTCAGGGCAGTGGTCTACGTCCACCGCTTGTTCGACTATCAGCTTCTCCAAGCTTCGGTAGCTTAAGGGATAACGGCAGTACCACCGGACGTTAAGCAAGATAATGTCGGGCAAGTAATGTTGCCATTTGAAGGGAGAAGCCGTAGACACAGCCAGGAGAACAGCCGTGTTTGGGATGACTTACCTTACCACTAACCAGTTTTTGCGACCCAACCTTTTATTTGCCATTTAATAGCCTCTACCATTTTTTAGGGGGAGGGGGTAAGGGATGTACTGGCTTGACTACACGTGGCGATCGCCCCAGTTGACTCGGCTCCAGCAGCTAGCTGACTCGCCACTAACTCGATGGAACCATCGGCATTACGGTGCATCCCATTGGCCTGCAGGATGGGTGGTGGGGCGGTGGTCACAGGCGATGAAGCGACTGGGCTGCCTCGATAGCCTGATAGATCCCGCACATCCGCCCATGTTTTCCGCACTTGCACCTGCTGAGTGGGGTTTTCGGGTACGCCACCTTGCCCCGTCATGACGAAGCGACTGCCTTTATCCATGCAGCTCGTGACAATCTGTTGTGAGGAATCGGTGAAGTTCACTGGGAGGTCGTTAATCCTGGAAATGGGATCGACATCAATGGTGTTGATATTGACAGTGCCACTCACCCCAAACTGAGAACTCGCCGTAATATCATTTTCCGGGGTGAGTTGCGGACGAAACTTCAGCCCAAGGAGTCCTTGAGTGGTGATTTGAATGTTACCACCCCGCCCCTGTACAGCATTAGCAATAATATCGCTGTTTTCAAACCCGGCAATGATGGGAGCATTGATGGTGATATTACCGCCATTACCAGTTCCTCCTGCGGTGGCAGTGATTTTGCTGTCATGGCGCATCAACAGGAGATCGCGCAGTTGCAGGTTGATGTTGCCGCCTTCACCGGATTGAGCTACAGCGGTAATGCTGCCTTGGCGATCGAGAACTAGTGAGTTGCCTTTAACCTGCACATTGCCTGCTAACCCTGGCCCATCATTTTTGACACTCACAGCAGCTCCATCCGTTATGCGTAGCAATGGGGTGTTCATAATCAGAGAGCCTGCATTGCCAGTGGGAATAGCCGGTAGCAAAAATGCAGCTTGAGTCGATGGACTAAGGATCTCAGCGTTTGAATAAATCCGAGAGGTTGAGATCGTCCCATCGCCCAGGAATACCCGTCCCTGGACATCGATAAACTCTGAAGCGTTGACTTCTACACTACCCGCTGAACCACTGGCTACGGTAGAAGATCCTAAAGCGGCCCCTCCTCGAACGATTAATCTACCAGTATTGATAATGGCATTACTCGCATTACCAGAACCTTGAGTAAAGGTGGACAGTGAACTTTCTGCAAAGGCTAGAGGGTTGTAACCTGCGATTTCAACTTGTTCAGTGGCATTCACTTGGATCGTGCCCGTGTTTCCAGATCTAAGTGCCACCGCAATAATGTTGCTAGAGTCCAGCACACTCAGCTTCTTTGTGCTGACTGTGATGTTTCCACCATTACCATCACTAGCGGAAAAAGTAACGATCCCGGTATATACGGCTGGATTGCTGGGGGTAAAGCCGCTGATCTCAGTGGCATCGCTCACATTCAGATGGATGTTGGCACCAGCCGTTTGAGTCCGGGTTCTAGAGACAATTCTGGCTCCATCCTGGAGAGAAAGCTTGGCGGCAGAAACCGTGATATCTCCGACTGACCCAGTGCTCAAACTGTTACTTTGGATCAAACTTCCCACTTGCCCATTGGCGGTATTGCCAGTCAACGTTAGGGCCCCTCTGGCATGGATCGTGATTCCTCCAGAGGATTGGGAATCCACTAGATTTTGGAGCAACACCGCTGACCCCTCGGACAGGCTGATGTTGTGTCCTTGAATCTGGATGGAACCATGACTGCCACTGGCGTTCAGCATCGAGTCTTGCGCCAGACGAATATCGTTAAATTGCGACACGGTGGAGTAATCTCCTACCCACCCTGTAGGCGTGGCAGTCAGTCCCACAATTCCAGATTTGGCACTGCCCACTTCCAAGTGTCCGCTGCTATTGATGGAAGCGACCCCCCCAGAAAAGTTGACCGCGCCACCAATAAACGCCAATGTTCGATTGACTCCAGCCTGTAGTCCAAGGGGGCTATTGATAGCACTGACCTGACCAAAGCCAGTAACATCTATTAACTGATTGCCAGATCCTTGTACCGTAATTGCTCCTGGATTGCTGCCCATCTGCAAGCCAATCGGCACATTGACGGTCAAGAGGGGGGCGCTGGTGGTATTCGTCGCACTAAATTGCCCACCGTCAGCAAAGAGAACACTATTGGCGGTACTGGCGACAAAGGAACCACCGATATTCAAGCGGGCATTGGGCCCAAACAGAATGCCGTTGGGGTTGAGCAAGTAGAGACTGGCGGTGCTGTTAGTTCGAATTAAGCCATCAATGGTTGAAGGACTGCCGCTTGTAACTCGGGCAAAGATGTTTTGCACATCTAGGCCATTGTTGAAGGACGCGGAACCGCCTGTGGGCACGGAGAATTGACTGAAGCTGTGGTATAAATTACCGCCCGATCGCGCTCCCCCATCAATTGTAAAGTCCAAATTATTGGGACTGTTCACCACTGTAGGTAAGGTGCCATCCGGTGCAATCTGGGCGATGGTTCCTGCCATCCCTGCCATCCAGCCCAATATCGTTATCCCGCTGGAGAGCGCGACTTTCCTCATTGGCAGTTCACCCAAAAAACTTTTGCTAGAGTCAATTATAATGTTACAGGATGGCGTTAGGACGGTAGAGCAGGGATAGATTCGTGTTTAGCCATGCCCATGCCTGCTTCCTACAGTTAAGATCGGCGCACCAAAACCATCGAGGCGATTAAACGTGGCGAAGGCAAAATGTCTGTGTGTCGAACGGTGTAGATTAGCTGCAACATGTTAAACCTATCGTCAATTACCAATCTTGAATCTCTGGGATTTCAATAGTCATAGCCAGTTGGCGATCGATCAATTCTTGAAGCATAGAAAGTTGTGGTTCCAGTTCAGCGATCGCTTCCCGTCGTTGAATTCTGGCTCGCCAGTCACGGTACTTCTCGCTGCCTGCCTTCCCCACGTGCTGATTCTTACCCTTCTTCAGTCACTCTAAGCAGAAGAAAATATCAATTGTAGGCTCAGCCGATGTATCAACGGACAGACGAACTCGTTCATTTTGTCCGTCCGTTGCTCGAACCCTGTTTGCAGACCGGTCATGGGAAACAGTTCTAACCACCGTTTGAGCCAGTTAAAACAAATCAGCGGTTGAATGATTAAGCGCAGGTTGTTGAGCAGATTTTTCCAGCCACTTTGATTGTCCCACTAGGGATGCTGAGCAAACTGCTGATAAGTCAGGGGACAAGGTCAAACAGAATACGCAAAAAATCGAGCATAAACACTTGACCTTACGCACCCGCATTAAGCGTACACCTTTGGCGGAGCGAAGTTCTATAGCGCGCAAGACGATCTGCTTCTCCAAGTCCGAATGGATGCATGATATTGTGATTGGGCTGTTCCTCAACCGCTATGAATTTGGACGGGCGGTTTGATCCCATTAATCCCCATGTCTAGAACATTACCCGCATTTGACTGTGGGATTGCTCATCCTGCATCTGTCGTTACCTGTTCTTTCCCACTGTGAACGATCGCTAAGATCCTTGGGACAATAGCATCAGCTAGGCAGTATGGGTGAAAATCAATAAAACCTCACTGGAAGCCTTTCGAGTAATGACTGCAATTCAACCGAAATCAACTTTACTCAGTGTCACTCTGCAATCTACTGCGATCGAGAACCGCCCTGCCCAGGTTGTTTGGGTAATCTGTCGAGTGGCGGTCGGCTTACTGATGATCCACAACGGATTTAGCAAACTGGCAGACGTGCAGGGATTTGCAGACGGAGTTGTAAGCTTTATTGGCTTGCCCTACCCAGTGTTCTTCACCTATTGTGCTGCCTACGCTGAAATTGTGAGTTCGATTCTGCTGGCTGTTGGATTATTCACTCGGCTCAACGCCTTGATCCTGCTATTTACCATGCTGATTGCGGTATTCTTTCATCTCAAGAAAGACGGCTGGCATGTTCCTCCGTTAGAAACGGCTTCCCTGTATGCCCTGTGGTTTAGCTTTTTCTTGACCAATGGGGGTGGGTTATTCTCCCTCGACACGGCGATCGCACGTTGGTTGGGGAGATCCACATCTCCGTAAGGTAGTCAATGGGAATTAGTATCGGCAGTGGATTGGATCGAAGCTGTATTTCCGAATCAGGCAACCAAGAGCGATGTTCTTCAGACAGGCTCCGCTGTCAGGAGCCATTGTTGCTCGTGCAATCGCTGCCACGCTTGCTTGATGTGTTGTGGCTTAAAGGATTTTCGTTGCCCTAGTCGCCACACTTCAACCGCAGCGTTGGCGAAGCCCTCCGAAGGAATCGCTTGCTCTGCATTTGCCGCTGCCTGCGGATCTGCTTGCATCACCCAGTGGGCGATCGCCAGCACTTCCAAAGTATAAGTCCTTCACGGGCACTGTCAAACCCGCCAATGACATAGGCAGCAGGTAGGAGGAACAATGCCAACCCCAGCCAGTTGAACTGCAAGGCACTCCAACCCAGCAGCACTAGAAATCCACAAAGCAATACTGCCAGAGCATCCGGATGGTCGGTGGCAACGCGAGTCAGACGAGTAAGGTGGAGCATGGGCAGAATCAAGAACACCTGCTCTCAGGCTAAACCTTGACATTAATGTTAATGTTAAGGTTGTAGGCTCTTTTCGGGTGGAAATGACAGCACTGACGATCAAAGAATTAACCGATGCCGTTGGGGGCAGGATTACCCCTCGGATGGTGCGGCACTACCATCAGTTAGGATTGCTGCCGCAACCTGCGCGATCGCCCGGAAACTATCGGCTCTATAGCGAATCGGATGTGCAACGCCTGAAGCGGATTGTTGCCTTAAAGCAGCAAGGATTTCAACTGGCTCATATCCAAAAATTACTGGAGACGGATGCCAGTCATGATGTCCCAGAGTCGCTGCTATCTCAGCTACAGCAGCAGTATCAAGCGGTGGTCGGGCAAATCGCTCAACTCCGACACACGGCATCTGCCCTGGAACGATTGCTGGGGCGCGATCGATCCTGTCAGGCAACGCAGGCGGAAGTCCTGGCACGCTTGAAACAGCTAGAGGTGCAGACTCAAATGCAGTTGAACGGTTTTGAGGAATTGTGGGATGAACTGGATGCCAACGTTCATGCTCACCCTGAATCCTTTCAAGAATCGCTGCAATGGTTGTTGCCTGACCTGGGTGTTCGTGGAACGTCTCCACAGGAGACTCGCTCTGAAATTGAGGTGGATCTGCTCTCCCAGTTGGTGCTGGCGTGTGGAGATGTGAGTCTGGTGCCGTTTGTCCGGGTCGGGAAAGGAGCGATCGCTGCCAGCCGAGAGGCCCTCAAAGCAGGGTGTTCGGTGGTGACGGATGTGCCAATGGTGGCAGCAGCGTTGGATCACACCCGCTTGCGGCATCTGGGCTGTGAGGTGACTACCCTGATCGATGATCCTCATGTCACGACGGCACCCGATGCAGAGCAAGCCTTTTGGCAGTATCAGGACTGGCAGGAGCCATTGAGTAACTGTCCTGATGGATGCATTCTGCTGATCGGCTATGCCCCCTCCATTTTGCTAGCGGTATGTCAGGCAATTCAGCAACAAGCCATTCAGCCTGCTCTGGTGATTGGGATGCCGATCGGGTTCAGTCATGCCCCGATCGCCAAACGCCAACTGATGCGATCGGGCTTGCCCTTCATCACGATCGAGGGGGCATTGGGTGGCGGGCTACTGGCAGCGACAGCACTGAATGCTTTAGCGGAATCGCTGATTACCAAGCCCAATTGCCACTGCTATCTAACAACTTAAGTATTTGCTTAGAACACAGGAAATTGCCCTTGTAGAAGTTCCTCGGCTTTAGTGCAACGGGCACAGGCACATCCCGTCGGAAGCAAAGGGCGATCGGAGGGAGATGCGACAGCAACAGAAATAGTGTGATGGTCAGTTGTAGGCTCTACCGAGGTTGATTGCAAGAAGCTAACAGGTGTACTGGCTTCAGCAGGACTGCTAACCAGTACCAAAGCAGCAAGAACGATAGGATATGAAAAAAGGGTAAGTTTGGTCAAGCTCATGGTTTTTTTGCCAGTACTTAGTCACCCAATTTAGCCTTTGTTCATAAAATTGTCATCAAAAAACATGTAGTATGGAGCGATTTCTCCGAGAATCATTTTGCCAATGGGCTGACGGTGACGGAGACGGTAAAAGACCAAAATTATCAGTGCAAGAGGGGCGACTGTATGAATCACTAAGCTGATTGGCATCGTGATGTACAGTGCAGCCAGTCCACCCCCACATCACCTGATTTCGGAGCAGTACATAAATGGCGATCACAAGCCAACTGAGGGGACCAACCCAAACTAAAATCTTGCCCCATTGGTGATTCCATTGCTATGTTGTTTTACCACTACCTAAAAAGCCAGTGATGATAGTAACAGGAAGTTTGGTGTCAGTGGTTGAGAAATCAGACATAGAGGCTGGAAAAGGGAGTAGGGAGTGGGAAGTGGGGAGTAGGGAGTGGGGAGTAAGGAATAGAAAGTTGCAGAAATCAAGGTATTTAACCCCATTCTCCACTTCCCCATTTACGACTTAATGAAAAGATGGACTATGACGAATTAGATCCATAAATTCCTGACGGGTTCTGGCATCGTCGGCAAACACACCCTGCATGGAACTAGTCACTGTCCAGGAACCGGGCTTTTGTACACCCCGCATCACCATACACATGTGGGTAGCTTCCACCACAACGGCAACACCCTGCGGGTCTTCACCCATGCCTAACAGGAGTGTGCGAACCGCTTGCTGCATCTCTGCTTCAGAAACGGCTGGCTTTGATTCTGTGATCACCGCTTGCTTACGGATATCGTCAGGAGAAAAGGATAGTGTCATGAGTGAAATTGAGTTAGGAACATTAGTCGTAAGGATGAGGGGTAAGACACGCAATACCCCTCCCTCCAGCAGACAACTGCACTACTGAAAGACTTGGGATCAGGCAAGGCAGGCGGTTAACTGTTGTCGCAGTTCGTCTGCATTCAGGTTGCGCCCGATCAAGACCATCTGAGTTTTCGGCGGAGTCCGCCATTCTTCTCCTTGCAAGTCGAATCGAGGACCACTCAGTTGAAAGACATTGCGGAGATCACTTTCTGCGAACCAGAGGATACCTTTGGCTCGGAATACCTCTTTGGGCAATTGTTCTTGCAAGAATAGTTCAAACTTTTTCACGTCAAAGGGTCGATCGCTTTCAAAGGCGATCGACACAAACCCATCGTTGTCCAGATGATCGGAATGGTGATGATGGTGTTCATGAGGATGCTGGGTGTGATCTTCATGATGACCATGCGAATGGTGATGATCATGCGAATGATGATCGTGATCGTGCTGAGTTTGCTCAATCTCTTCTTGAACGAGATCGGCATAGGCTTCTGGGTTGTTATATCCTACGTCCAATATCAACGGCAGTGGCACCTTTCCATGCTGGCTATGAAGAATTCTGGCACTTGCTTTGACCGTATTGATGTAAGCTTCTAACTCCTGCACTTTCTCCGGTAATGTCAGATCCGTTTTGTTCAAAATCGTGACATCTCCATAAGCGATTTGTTTCAGTGCGGCTTCGCTGTCGAAGTGATCGGGGGTAAAGGTTTCAGAATCGACAACGGTGACGATCGAATCGAGCCGAGTTAAGTCACGCAGTTCCGTTCCCAGAAAGGTCAAAATAATCGGCAGTGGATCGGCAACACCCGTCGTTTCAATCACCATGTAATCGACCCGATCGTCCCGCTCCAGCACGTTATATACCGCATCCACCAAGCCATCATTGATGGTGCAGCAAATACAGCCATTACTTAGTTCCACCATGTCTTCATCCATTGACACCAGTAACTGACTGTCGATGTTAATATCACCAAATTCATTCACCAAGATCGCAACTTTTAGATCCTGGCGATTGTTCAAAATGTGGTTGAGTAATGTGGTTTTACCACTGCCGAGAAATCCCGTGATAATCGTGACAGGCATTCCTCGTTTGGGAATGTCCAGGGTGCTGGGAGTGGGAAGAGTTGTTGTGTTGGTCATATCCAATTCCTCAAATTAAATCGCAATGCGTTCAACTAACTGTGCTTTAATTAATTCAGCATTTAAGTTTCGCCCGATGAACACTAACTGATTATGCTTTGGTGACTGCGATCGATTCTCTTTCAGAGACATTGCATGAACGCTTTTCATATCACATCGCTTACCACTCAGTTGCAAAATATGGCGCAGTTGGCTGCCCTGGAACCAGACAATTCCCTTGGCGCGGTAAACATCAGGAGACAGATGATCCAGAAAGTTTTGGAATTTGGGTAAGTCGAAGGGGCGCTGGCGCAGTTGCTCTGGAAGCGATTCGCTTTCAAATGACACCGCTACAAACCCATCATTTTCTAGATGATGAGAATGTTTATGGTCATGATGCTCATGAATTGGCTGGGATGAGTTGAGGTAGGTACTGGTATCATTAAATCCAATATCCAAAATTAACGGCAGTGGCACCTCTCCATATTGAACCGAGATGATACGAGCGCCTGATTTGATCGAGCGAATATAATCTTCCAATCCATTCACGATTTGAGGAGAAACCAGATCGGTCTTGTTCACCAGAATAATGTCTCCAAAGATAAGTTGGTTGAGTGCGGCTTCACTCTCGTAATGAGTGGAGGTAAAGGATTCAGCATCCACAACTGTCAGCACTGAATCTAGCCGCGTGACATCCCGCAACTCTGTACTGACAAAGCTCAACATGATCGGCAAGGGGTCAGCAATGCCAGTCGTTTCAACCACAATGTAATCAACTGAGTCATGGCGATCGACCATTTCATACACAGTATCAACCAGGCTTTGATTGATGGTACAACAAATACAGCCATTGCCCAGTTGCACCATGTTTTCATCCACAGAAACTAACAGTTGCGAGTCAATATCAATGTCACCAAACTCATTCACAATTACAGCAATTTTTAAGCCTTGGCGATTGTTCAGAATATGATTGAGCAGCGTGGTTTTGCCACTGCCCAAAAAGCCTGTGATGATGGTAACGGGTGTGATGCGCTGAGGAACGCTCACCGATTCTGGATAAACTTGCATCACTGAATTGGACATAATGCCTCCTTAAGTTCGCAAGTAAGTCGCAGCCAGATGATAGACCAGCGCTTTCTGTTGCATGGTTTGAAAAATATTGTAAAAACCATTGGCACGAGACGGAGTCAGGCTGACATCCAGCCCGGTTTGTTGAATGAAATCGGGCTTTAACTGGATAATTTCTGCGGGGGCCAACCCGTTCAATCCTTCAACCAACAGCCCCACTAATCCCTTGGTTAGTTGAGAGTCGGAATCGCCCTGAAAGATCACCTTGCCCTGCTGCAAACTGGCAGTCACATACACTTGAGAAACACAGCCAGAAACTTTATGGTCTGCCACCTTTTGCTCATCGGGAAATGGCGGCAGGCAATTGGCAAAGCAAAGCAAGTACTCATAGCGCCGCTTCGGTTCCGAAATCTGTTGGAACCGCTGGACAATCCGCTCAAGGGAGGCAGGCAAGGGTTGGGAGACGGGCGACATACTGTTCTAGTAGCAAGCTATCTATAAAAATGATAATCATTCTCATTATATAGGAAGTGGGTGAAAAACTGAAGCAGTTCTTCGCAAGCGATACCACCCCTGCGGTTGATCTACTTCCTATGTGGTACTGAGGCGCACTGCTCATAGCAGTGTGCTGATTTAGCTAAACCCGAAATTCAGAATGTGTCATAATACCCTGATTGTGTTATTGTTCAGTTACTTATTCGGTTCTGATGGGGAGCAGCCATCAGACGCAAGGGGGAAAGTCCGGTGCAAATCCGGCGCTGTCCCGCAACTGTGAGCCGATTTTAGATTGCCGATTTTAGATTTTTGATGGGGGTGTATTGCGACCTCAGGCCAAAATCCAAAGTCCAAAATTGTGTGAGTCAGAATGCCCGCCGAGTTGTCAACCCGTTACATAATCATCTGCGAGGTACAGATGATGGCTATCTTAGCTTTCAAATCATTTACTGGGCTTAGGGCAATTTTTCTTAAGTTGAATTTGTAGCGTCTTCATTTGAAGTTGCCGATTTGTAGAAAAGTACCCCTGCTCAGGCATTGATTGGTTGAAGCCACATTCCAATATGTGGCTTACATGGCTGTTGTTCCGGGATTGTTGAATCCTGCTAGGCAGATATTTGGGTTGCCCGCGATCGCTTCATTCTGCTTGTTTACGGCAGAAGTGAAACAGATTTTTGCAACTATTTTCAGTGTTAAGACGCTACAACCATGTTCGTACAAACCATTCAAACTGCAATGACGGGATATTCCCACGTTGGTAAAAATTGTGAAGTCAAAAGAGCAGTAGAAGCCTTACAGCCAGTGCGGGAGGAGAACCATGCGACCTCAAGATAGCACCTGGCAGGGCTGTTTCGGCTACTGGAAAAATCTATTCATTCGAGAAAACCTTTTGCCACTGGGACACGCCGCATGGCAAGGATTTATCACTCAAGGACGAGGCATCGTGGTATGCCATGTGGTGCTCGTCGATGCTAAGTCTGTGGATTGGAATAGCGACATCGTGGAATACCCACTCCAGTTTGTTCCTCTCCCCAACATTTCAGCCTACTTGCAGTTTCTCAACCTGGAAGCAACTTTAATTGATACCTTTTACGATCGCCCCTGGCAACCCAATGAACCGCATCAAACTCGATTGGTCTTTATTGGGCGATCGCTGAATTCAGAACCAGTTTTCTCTGCACTCCAGAAGAGTACCAATGCTCAGCCAGTTTAGCGTTGTATGGAAAATTTCTTTTTGTGATTGTTTTAACGAACTTTCTGGCGATGGACTACAACGGTTGAAAAGGGTAGTAAATCCAATAAATCTGATCCAGGTCGAAGCTGAAACGTCGGGAATTTTAATTGCCAATCTTTCCAGATTTGCAAATAACGCGATGGTTCATGCCCCACCTTTTGCGATGGCAGCAAAGCTCCCGTTAAAATAGTCTTCTCCAGGATGGCTTCGGCAAACCCAGTCACCTCAGATAAATCCGCTTTCGTCAAATTGGTATGACTTAAATTTGCCTCGGTTAAACAACTTTGGTGTAAATTTGCCAGAATCAAAAATGCCTTTGTCAAATTTGCTTGCGTGAAGTTAACAGAACTGAGATTAGAGCGAATTAAGAATGCGCCACTTAAATCCGCTCGATGCAGATTTGCACCACTGAAATCAACGCTCATCAGAGATGCACCACGCAAATCGGCGCAGTTTAAATCAACATCCCGCATCCGGACATCTCTGAGATAAATACCACGTAGATTGACTCCTCGAAAGTCACGATCGCCCCGTCGATAGCGTTCTAAAAGCTCGTCTGCTCTCATGTAGGATAGTTTAACCCGATTGCTTGCAGTTTTGCACTTCGGCATAATTTAACAGACCGCATCCGGCTTGACTATCCCGGCAAGGGGCATTTGAGGATTATAAAATGATTAAGAGCATACATATTCTGGGTTGGGTCGCCATACTGTGTGGGATTTCGGGATTTGACGGAAGCCTGACCGCTACTGCTACAAATGGTATGCTGCGCGATTCCGCCCAGGACAAATTCGCTTCATTAAATGACCATCAACAACTTGCGCTTCAGCCAACTCGTCCGACCGAAACACCCGATCAATGGGTAGAACTAGGACGGCGAGTGCATGGAGGCTTTGGCTCCTACATTGCCTTGGGCATTCGTATCGGTTTGGATGCTATGCAACGATTAAATGCAGCCCCCCGCACACTGGATGTCACCTACTACAGTGGGACGATCGCACCATGCCCTTGTGTTGCAGATGGCATCATGATTGCCACCACTTCAACCCCTGGACAAAACTTGTTGCAAGTTGCTACGACTACCAGCCCAGAGGGAACTTTTGGCGTTGCTGAGATTCGCGATCGCAAAACTGGAAAGATGCTCCGCTACACCATTCCAGCAACTACCAGAACGCAATTGGATGTCTGGAACCAGGACACCACTGGACGACAACGCTACGATGCCGTAATGAATGCTTCCGAAGAGTCGCTATTCTCGGTAGAAGCCATCCCCTGATTCGCTGTTCAAATCAACGATATATTTAGCCAAGATTGAAGCCCCAGCAGGCGAACCAACTGGGACTTCAGGGAAGTTTTGAGATGCGTAGCAGGAATGACAAACCACCTACCCAACGCTATTAAACAACGCTACCCATAGAACTCCTGCTGCACCCACAGCCAGCAGTAAATTTGTGAAAAAGCGACCTGCCTCCGCATTAAAGCCAAGCACTTTATCTTCTTTGCCAGCAGTGAAAAACAGTGACCATGCCTGGTTTGCACTGATGACTTCAGACTGAGCGTTAAAGCCAGGTCTGAATACAACTGGACCGATCAGATACTTGTTGGGAAAATCGAAGTCAGTTTTCATGAGAGTTATCTCCAAAATAGATGACGTTTACTGATCTAAAACTTACCTAGAGGGAAAAGCCTACAGCCCTGTCAGCCAACCAATTACACCGTGTCCAGTTACCACTTCCAGGATCAGGGCAGACACAAAGCCAATCATTGCCAGCCGTCCATTCAGCTTTTCCGCATATTCGTTAAAGCCAAACTTTTGGGTGTCATCCACATACATCTTGGGTTCAACCGCATAAACATTGGCACGTCCACCCTCTTCCATCACCTGTCCACGAACCATGATGCTGTTTCCTTTTGCTTAACCTTATGTAACAAAGTATAGCTTAATGTAAATAAATATTGCAATAATCTTGACATAAGAATCTTTTCGTATAATCTGAACCGGAAAGTCGGCTAACCGTAAAAATGCTTCTGAGTACCAATACAGCTAAGAATCTCGAATCAGGAGCAACTGCTGCTTAACCCAGCTAATCCGACCTTCCCGCTCAAATTGACCGAGCAGGCGGGTCACGGTGACACGGGTAGTCCCCAGGGTGTCAGCAAAATCCTGATGGGTGAGTCGAAGTTTAATCAGGTGTCCCTGCTCTGACTCATGACCAAACTTATTAGCCAGCCAATCTAATAGTTGCCAGAACCGATGATGAATCTGTCCGCTACGAACTCGCAGCAACTCTTGAGTTTGGTGGAGATGGGAAAATAAGATTTGATTTAACTGATCGCATTCATTCAAATGCAGAACCCGCGCCTGAACATCTGTTAAGCATTCCATCTCATACGGTTGAATTCTGGTCAGAGATTGCCCAATGACATCTCCTTCACCCCAGAAACCAAGCGCAATAACCGTACCATCATCAGTCAGGGTGTAGGTACGCACTGCGCCAGATTCAATTTGCCAAAGCTGGTTGCGATGGGCAGGCAAATACTCCCGCCGTTTAAACAACCGAAGTATTAAACCCTCTGGCTTTGCCAGCACTAAATTAGAATTTGCCATTGGTTCTGTTAAGAGAGGGGTTAGGAGGAGAACCCATCGACCCTTGCCCAACTACGCTGATATTTCAGGGTCGTGAGGCGGAAAAGACAACTGGCCTGTATTTAGATTGGGCTGGGAGGATTCGATCTCACTTTCCTGGAATGATAGGACTGATTTTGTTGCCTAATAGTCTCAATAGCTAGGGTAGGCATCTCTTGCCAGCAGGTTGGGCAAAACCAGTAGATCCCAGAATTGCGGATGTGACGCAAAAGGTTGCCATTACAGCAAGGACAATCACTCATAGGACTTTTATTACCTCCATAGTGCTCAGGACGATGACAGTATTAACAGCTTATGGGTTGTCAGGTATGTCCTTCCATTCTTGATAAATATTTGCAATAAGTCAAGGTAGAGACAAAAAAAGATGAGGAATTCCTATCGCTATAAGGCTTCAGGTGGATTCAGGTGTGGTGGACTTGTGGCTAGAATTCCTTTTCGAGCCATTCAGGACGTTCCTGGCGAGGAATATTGGGGAGTGGGGAGTGGGGAGTCTGTCTCTTATACACATCT